>JAPLFI010000474.1 GCA_026390755.1 Ignavibacteriota bacterium | reverse complement strand
TTTTAATGTTTAAAAAAGATAAGTATTATATTCAGTATGGCAAAAATTAATGCGGGAAATACAATTATTGGTGACGGTGAACGGGTCTATATAATTGCTGAAATAGGAATAAATCACAACGGTTCTCTGCAACACGCTAAAGAACTTATAAAAAACGCCGCGGCAATCGGATGCGACGCTGTTAAATTCCAGAAAAGAACTCCGGAGTTATGCGTCCCGAAAGACCAGTGGAATCTCGAAAGAGAAACTCCATGGGGCAGAATAACATATATTGAATACAGGCATAAAGTTGAACTTTCGGGCGAAGATTACAAAAAAATTGACAGGTACTGCCGTGAACTCGGTATTTCATGGTTTGCTTCCTGCTGGGATGAACCGTCTGTTGATTTTATTAATCAGTTTGACCCGCCGATGTTTAAAGCGGCATCCGCTTCGCTTACAGATCATAAACTGCTTAAAAAGAAATTAACAACCGGTAAACCGATAATTATTTCAACGGGAATGTCAACTATGGAAGAAATCACAGCCGCTGTAAACATTATCGGAAAAAAGAAACTTCTCATCGCTCACTCTACTTCAACCTATCCCTGTCCCGTGAACGAGCTGAATCTGCGAATGATTACAACTCTCAAGAATTTATACCCGGAAGTACCGATAGGATATTCGGGACATGAAGTAGGTTTAGCTCCCACAGTCGCCGCTGTTACTCTCGGCGCTACATTCATCGAAAGGCATATTACATTAGACCGTGCGATGTGGGGAACTGACCAGGCGGCTTCCGTCGAGATAGCCGGCTTCAGACATCTCATTGAATATATAAGAGATACTGAAAAAGCTTTCGGAGACGGCTTAAAAAAAGTTTATGAGTCTGAACTGGGTCCGAGAAAAAAATTAAGAAGATTTATCTGATTTGTCACTGCAGGATTTTATCAATTCCTTAAACCCTGATTGCTTCTCTGTTAAGGTTCAGTATTTCCGAATTAATTTCAAAATCAATTATCCTTTCGAGCGTATAAGGCAGAACAGTTGCCCAGTTCGATTCGCTTACGATTCCGGGGAAATTAATCCGGTATGATTTTTCCTGTACTGCACGTAAAAATTTATCATCCATACTTAACCACTCCTGCAATAACTGTATGCTGAAAATTGAAGAAGAGGAATTGATTTTCCCGAGTACTGACTCCATTACCTCCGGTGTAACAGTTGATATACAGTTGTTTGCTGTATCGGCAACTTTCAGATTGTCATTTCCCGAAAAAGTTCTGCTCTCGTTAATATCATCAAGGTGTGCTGAGCGAAGGGGGGTAAACTTTCCGATATATTCCATATATTTCTTCTTCTCGCCGTAACTCTCATTGTAAAGCACAGTAATATTCCAGGCGCTTTCCTGCGGTATTCCAAGCGCATTCAGCATCTTGCCGTTGCTGTCAATTTCTTCTTTCCAGTACAGCCTGTCGTATCTCGAAGCATCGGCATCGAAAAGATTTTCCTTTATTTCGTTTATTCGAATATCAGTAAAGCCTTTTTCTCTCATTAACCTTTCAAAAAGTTTACCGTCAATCGTGCCCGCTTCATTATGCCACCAGTCGGGTACAGTTGATGAATCGTGCGTGGATACGGTCGCCGCGGCGAGCCATCTGTAATCCTGAGGCTCAAGGAAATTAAAAGAACCGTCGCGTGTTTTCATCCATCTCTGAACGTCAATACCCGGGATACCGTAATCCCATAAAACCCTGCCTGAGCATTCGGGAACCGTCCCCAGGTCTTCTGCACAGGGAAGCATCGTTGTATTCTTTATAATCGCCTCAACAAGATTTCTTCCAGTTTCTTCCCACAAATTTTCCTGCGCGGGGTCATATTTCCCGTTCAGTCCGCCTGTTTCTACAGATTCGTTTATATCAATCGTCCACAGCCTGAAAAACCCTACAAAATGGTCAATCCTGAACAAATCGTAAAAATTCTCCGCGTACTTCAGTTTATTTGTTATGTATGTGAAGCCGTCCATTTCAAGTTCTTCCCTGTTATAAGGAGGCATTCCCCATCTCTGTCCGCCGGCGAAGTACATATCGGGCGGCGCTCCCGATGAAAGGTTCAGTTTAAAATATTT
>JAPLFI010000485.1 GCA_026390755.1 Ignavibacteriota bacterium | reverse complement strand
GTAAGCTGAACTTTCGGATACCATCCGTAATCTGTGTTATTCACATGCAACTCCGTAACGAGGTCGCTTTTATCAATTACATATCCTTTGCCCGGTTCATTATAAAATGTTCCGTCGGGATTGCGTTTGTAATAGCCCGTGTTAAAAGTTGTTGTATCCGATGTAAAGAACGGCTGAAGGCGGAAATATCCGAAATCATATCCGTAATACAGAGGATAATTTGTTATGAAATAACCTTCTCCCATCGTGTAACTCAATGTGTTTGATATATAGAGGTTCTTCGACGGCTGTGTATTGAATATAAGCTCATAATGCGGCTGGAAATAATTATCGGTCTCATTCGGAAAATTCAGAAAATTATATCTGCGGTCTTTCAGTCTATCGCCTGTGATTTTACCGTCGAGATAATCCTTTGTAACGCCGATATATGCGAGATGATTCTTAATCGGGCTTCCGTAAAGATTGAGTTTAATGACGGTATTTGCACTTAGCATTTTTCCTGCGCTCAGGAAATATGACCAGTGGTCAGACCAGGAAAGGTCGCGGTAACCGTCGGACAGCGTTCGCGTGAACTTGCCGTAAACGCCGATGCCGTTATCGGTCAAACCTGAAGAAAACTCTGCCGAGAACCGTTTTGAATTATAATCACCGTATCCTGCATTAAGATTGACAAATTTATGCTTGAAATAATCAATCGTCTGAAGATTAACAGAGCCGCCTATGCTCGACGCACCGTAAAGAGCTGTTCCTATACCGCGCTGAATCTGTATGTTTTCGACGGATGAAGTAATATCGGAAAGGTCAACCCAGTAAACCTGATGATCTTCGGCATCATTCTGCGGAATACCGTTGAGCATAATTGAAATTCTCCGCTGGTCGAATCCGCGTATAGAAAAATATGAATATCCGATAGACGAGCCCGATTCCGAATATGCATTGATGCTTGTATTTCCGTTGAGAAACATCGGCAGGTCCTGCATCCAGTATTTCTCTTCAATATCATGGCGCTTTATGTTTTCGAAAGTGACTGGAGTCAGGCGGTCAATACCCCGGAGCGCATCAACCTCGATTGTTTCCGTCTGATATTTAGTGCTGTCAGTATCGCCTTCCTGCGCTAACGCAGATTCCGAAAAGACGGAAACAGCAAAAACTGATAATAACAGAATAAATCCCGATATTTTTTTCATTTTTCTTATTCTAAAACCTTGTCCTGAATTCATTTCAGGATTATTTTTGTCTTAATTTGAGAAATTATTGATAATTCGTGTAAAAAAGTTTTTATAAATAAACTATAAATAAAAAACGCTTAAACTTTTTCCGAACCTGAGCGAGTGAAAAAATTTAAGCGTTTAAACCGTTAATGTAATTTCCTACGCCGGCATTATCCGTATCAGGTTCCATGGGTTTTTTCTCAGCAATCCCGCATCTTCGGCGGGTAAGCACCCCAATACAATCTGTATATATAAAGAACTAAAGTATTACAAAGTTATTCTTAATAAACAATTAATGCAAGTAAAATAAATCTCATGCGGAATTAAATACCGCCATATACTTTCCTGTAAATTATTTTCCCTATAATCGGGATTTTAACCATTGCTCCCTGATAGGATTTCACGGCAAGATAAATTCCATAACCGATATATCCGAAAACGAAGGCAAAAATTCCGCCGTAAAAGGCAACAATGAATACGATCATAAATACGGCGAGCGGTCCTTCACCTCCGTGATGTGACGATGCCTGAAATATTCCGAAGCCGAGACCCGAGACAACCATCAGCAGTATAAACAGAATCACGAAGGCAATCATTAAGACTGCAAGAGATATATGGTAGAAAATCGCCTGAAGTGAATGGAACTGTACGTATTTTGATTTATCTTTTTGCACAGCCCAGATTATTATCGGAAGAATAATGCCTCCGATAATGACCGATAAATGAGACAGCATTGACATCATTTTTTCGTCGTTTGTCAGAGCTGAAGTTTCCGTAATTTTATCCATGATGTTGTTTTTGTTGTATCTGTTTTTACGCCGCGCGGGGAAAAATGTTCCGCAAGCGTAAAAATAGTTTCTAATGTTTCATTTCCTGTGATTTATGATTCTGTCATGTTTTCCCGAATAAATAAGCTGTAATATTGGTTCACCCGTCAGAAAATCGTGCGGGAAACCAAGTTCGATGCGGCTTACTTCATCGAGGCGTTTCATCGCTTCTTCGGGCAGTGTGTAATCAAGGCACTTCATATTCGCTTCAAGCTGTTCGGCAGTCCTCGCTCCGACTATAGGAATAAACAAGCCTTTTTGCTGTCGAATCCAGTTGAGTGCACAAACAACGGCAGGAATGCCTGTTTCGTCAGATATTTTTTTAACCTCTTTAGCAATAGCGGTACTTCTTTCGTTAAGCCGTGCGCTTCCCTCTTTAATTCGTCTCGGACCTTTATCGTCAGCAGAACTTTTTTCGGTCAGATATTTTCCCGTAAGCGCTCCGCCGGCAATTGCTCCCCATGGAGTAATGGCTAGTCCGAGTTCATTCGCCATAGGAATAAGGTCACGCTCCGGCGCTCTTTGAATCAGACTGTATTCAATCTGCAATGCAACAAACGGCGACCAGCCGCGGAGCTCGGCGAGCATATTACCTCGCGACACCTGCCATGCGGGTGTATCGGAAATACCGACATAAAGAATTTTTCCCGCGCGTACTAAATCATCCAGTCCGCGCATCACTTCTTCAATCGGCGTCATGCCGTCCCACATGTGAAGCCATAAGAGGTCTATATAATCCGTATTCAGCCGTTTAAGACTGGCGTTAACGGATTCGACCATAGATTTCCTGTTATTGCCGGAGCTGTTGAGGCGATGTTTGTTTTCGTTCAGGCAGAGCGAATACTTTGTTGCAAGCGCAAAATACTCGCGGTCGGATGCAATAAATTCACCCGTAAATTTTTCGCTTGAGCCTTCGGTATATAGATTTGCCGTGTCAATAAAATTACCGCCGGCATTTACAAAAGCGTCAAATACTTTTTTCGATTCTTTCCTGCCGGTCCCGAATCCCCATTCTTCGCCGAACGTCATCGTGCCGAGACAAAGTTCGGAAACACGAAGACCGCTTTTTCCTAATAATCTGTAATTCATATAATATTTAATTTTTGTTTAGCAAACATTCACCGAAAAAGTTCTACAGAGGCACGAAAAAGTTCTGCAGAACACAGAATTGGTCCGCAAAAGATTACACACGAAAATCAGTGTTTATAAAATTTTTAGCGGACATCCATGTATTTCCATGCCTTAATAATAAACTATAACAATTCCGTCTTACTTTTCGTTCTTATTTCCTTTAATTACGTTTAACCGGTTTGTATTCCTTTTCCGGGTCAACTTTTTCAACGTACGGGCTGTTCCACATTAAATCGAACACTTCGTTCAGTTTTGCATTAACCAACGTGCTTTTCATAATCAGCGTGGCGTTTCTTGATTCCGTAAAATATCCCTGCTCCCAGTTGGACGTGCTTACCCAGGAAATATTATTATCCGCTGTAAACATTTTCGAATGGTCAACGCGAGCATATTTAATATATCCGCCGCTGTACTGCGGTATGGCGCTGAATTTAATTTCAATGCCGGGGACAGCAGAGAGTTCCTGAATATACGGAGTAACGTCTTTTTTTATTGCCCAGTTTGAAAATATTATTTTAACGGACACTCCGCGTTTTGCGGCAGAGCGTAAAGCGTCATCCATTTTCCTGTATAAATTTCCTTTCTCTTTACCTTTAAGTGAATATGAATAAAACATAATACAAAGTTTTTTCTTCGCCTTTGCAATGATTTTAAGAAGTCTGGTTTCTTCTTTTTCGAATCCTTTCGGGAGGAGTTGAGCGGGACTGAAAGCGGGATAGAGAGTTACCTCTCCGTAATCAGAGGTTTGTATTTTCAGCGGTTTCTTTGAATTAATAATTCTCGCGGGGACAATTTTATTATGTTCTTTTTTGTAATCAGAATTTTTTTCCGTATCGTAATTATCGCAGAGATTCCAGTCCATTTCAAAAACCGTGAGGAACATTTCCGCCATACGTTTATTCTTTATCCTGACGCCAATTTCGTGAATATGCTTCAGCGCGCGCCAGTCCATATTCTGACTTCCGAGGAAAAGATCTTCTCCGTCAACCACAAAATACTTCGCATGCATAACACCGCCGGCAATATCCTTAAACGGGATTCTCTTTACTGTAATATTTTTCAATCCTTCGACGATTTCAATGCCGTTTTCATTATTAGCGGCAAAACTTTTATCAATAATCACACGTACCTGCACACCTCTTTCTGCCGCATTTTTTATCGCGGAAAGAACGCCTTCAAGAACCTCGCCTTTTTCATTCGCAAAGTAGAAGGTTTCTATATCTATTGTTTTTGAAGCGCCGTTTATCATTTCAATCCACACATCGAGCGGACGGGGAAGTGCGGATTTATCGAGAGTAGTTTCCACGGGAACGCTTTCAACAATCTGAAAAATATTGTTATCCTGCGGAAATACAGAAAACGGGAGCAGGGCAAAAAGAAGTATGATTAATAATGTAGCTCGTTTTTTCATGTAAAAAATATTTACGTTAGAGATAAGTTGACTATTCAACGTGTAAATTTCAAGGATGTTAGGGGTTACTTAACGATGACCATTCTCCCTGTAATTTGAGATTCGGTTTCACCACGGAAACTAATTCTGTAAAAATATACTCCCGAAGATATTTCTGTGTTTGCAATTTCATTAATATTTATTCTTAAATGATATTCGCCTGCAGATTTATATTCATTAATAAAAGTTTTAACCTCACGTCCGAGCAAATCATACATTTTAAATGTAATAAAACCGCTTCCCGGGAGAGTATATCTGATAGTTGTTGATGAATTAAACGGATTAGGATAATTCGGTGAGACAGAAAATGCGGTCTGTTTACCTGTATATTGGGTATTTTGAATTTTGTTTCCCGCTCTTTTGAATACTTTTTTAATACTGCCCTGAATTATTGAATTCAGTTCTTCCAGTGTTTCAGGATAATAATAGCAAATCGCTGACGAAAGTTCCTTTTGTCTTGTTAATTCTTCCATTGCATTTATATCACCGCTGACCGATAGATTTTGAAGTTGATTAAACATTTCAACCTGTTGTGTTTTGTTTTCTCTGTACACACCGATTAAGGAATTTACCGTATCCGGGTTTACATACTGATTATCCGACTTATTATTTTTGCCTCCCGAGGATTTGCTGTGTTTAAGCAGTAAATTGATTGCCGCATAATCCCAGCTTGCGTATAATCCCTCATAGCCATAGGGATTATGGTCTATTATTATGCGTAATCCTTTCAATGCAGATTCATACTCCTTTAATTCCACATTACATTTCTGAATCAGATAAAATATCTTTTTTACAAGTCCGTGATTATTCATATTGATCCGTAAAAGTGATTCGAGATATAATTTCAAACCGGACACGTCATGTTGACTGACGGACAAAACTGAACCGTATAATTTTGATACTGCCTCGACACTGTATTTATTTTCAGAATAATTATTCAGAAAGAATTGGCATAAATTTATTACCGGCTGATAATTCCCTCTGATATAATTAGCTTCTATCGTATCTGTCAAATTTTCACAGGACTGCCTGTCACCGGATTTTTTTTGATTTGATTCAGATAAAAATACAGGTTTTTCTTTTTCATCATTTAAACTACTCCCGGTATAAACCGCAAATGAAAGGCTGTCGCAGTTCCTTGGTTCAAATTCAAACACGACAGGAGTACCGCCCGGTGTACCTAATCTTACATCAACTCTTTCATAGCTAACGGGTAAATTATCGATTTTGAAACAGTTATTTCGGGCGAGGATTGTCGTATCCGGGTTATTCGAATTCAGAAATCCGAAAATATGAAAATTACTTCCGCTTCCCGGTAAATTAAAAATATTGTGGCCGTTATCAATATATATATATGAATTATTCAGATAAATATTTCTGCTTTGCGCTCCCATACAGTTAAAAATATTATACCCCCCGGAAGGCAAGCCGGCCACAGGCGATATAAATAAAGAAGCATTATAGCAATCAACACCGGTTGAATTATTAAGGTTTGAATTTACCCTGTTATTATAAAAATATACGGATGAATTCAGGGAGTTCAGTGCAGACGGGAAATTATTGAATTTATTATTTTCTATAATTCCGCCGTTCACGCCTGTTAAATATATTGAACTGTACTGCGAATAAGAACAATTAAAAGTGTTAAAAGTAATTCTGACGGGTATCACCATATTCACAAGCGATACGCAATTGACGGAAATTGCGCCTTCGTTATAATAATTAACACTGACGGTATTCCCGCTGATGAGTGAATTCCGCCATTGGCTTATCTGTGCGTTGTTCGAAATATAAACCGCTCCCTGATTTGACCTGATATCTAAATTATTATCCGTGATAATATAATCACTGCAGTTATTGAGAGTAACGGCATAATTTGCCGCATTCGGATTTTGCGGTTGCCCTACTAATAAATTTGTATTCTTCAGAATTATTTCATCGCCGCCGGTAAACCTCAGGCCTTTCCAGTAACCTCCGTCCTTGCCGTATAATCCGACATTTTGCACAGGCATATTACGGGAATTTACACCGCAAAGAAATTTGCCGCCGGTCATTTCAATCCCGCCGTCAGGCGAAAAAACAATATTTGACCCGCCTGTAATTGTTATATTATGTCCGTTTGATTTTACAACTCCTTCACAAAGAAAAGACAGGGCTCCGATATATTCATCGAATGCGAGTTCTCCGCCGTCCGTCATTACCGGCGCTATTTTGTACAGTTTCCCTTCTCCCGGCTGAAACAATCCGAGATTTACTACATTACTCCTGTTTTTATCAAACGTTGCTACAGCAGAGTCATTAAACAGATCGACAACTTTCCAGTTTTTAAATACATTGAAATCTCCGACGTTTGTTGAATCAAGAGATAAATATATATACCTCCTGCCGCTGCATTCATCATTGTCGTTCATAGCCGGTGCACAGCGTTTATTAACTATCATTAAATATTTGTTATAAGTCTCTGCACTGATTCTGAATGTTGCCGCCTGAATAAAAGTATTGCCGGGATTTTCAAAATCCGTATTATTATCAATATTATAAACGCATGCGGTATTTGGGTTAACGGTTTTTGTTTTTATTTCCCTTACATACGATTCGCTGATTAACTGTTCCCTTTCGTTCTGAACTCTGTATTTATATGAATTCGAATTTTGAATATCAAATTTAATTATATGTTTTCCCCATTTTTTCAATCTTTTGGTTATCTCAACGGCTTTTTTCCATTTTAACTGACCGTAAACATTTGAATCCCTTCTTGATAGTATGTTGTCGGATATTTGACAAAGTCCCGCCGAATATGCGAGCGGATCGTCAACCATATAGCCGTCATATACACCGTAAAGAATACCCTTTGCACCGTAACTTATAAGCAGGTTTACGAGCACATCCATTTCTTCTGTCGTTGGTTCACGTAATTGATAGCCGCTTTTATCATATACAATCATAAACTGCGGAATATAAACCGCCGGCAGATTTCTTTGTTTGGCGTAATCGCAGGAATACTTTAAAAAATTAACGTAATCAATGCTTGTATCAAGCAAAGCCTGTAATTGATTTTCATAAATATTCCTCGTTGCAGGAATTCCGAGCCTGAACAAAGCAGGGTTATAACTTCCTCCCGAGATAACATCCGGTACATAAGTTCTCCCCCTTAAGGGATAATATATACACAGCACTTCCGTCAGCCCGAGACTATCCGCATTTCTGTTGCCCAGTACCTGCGGTAAAATCAATCCGCCGGGACCAAAAAAAGCGGAATATGCCGACACAACCAGAGAAGTTGACGGATTGTATTGTTTAATTTTTTTCTGAACAAAATTTATTACAGGCAGCATGTTGTAATCCGGCTCATCAAAGTAAAATTTATATGACCCCGGATTCACTGCTATTTCCTGTGATTCCCATTTTATCCAGTCAAGATACATTTTACGATTCGCGTTATTCGTATCATTTGACAGTAAATCATGGGCAATATCATTATCAACCCTGACGTAATCAATCCACATATCGCATACACCATACCAGTATATCCTTATATCCATAAAATTGTCCGTCCCGGAATCATAAACCGGACCCGGATTGAATTCATTGCCTTTAATTTTTAACGGGTTAGTTTCCGGGTTTGAAAAATTAAATTCATCTTTGTAATCTCCGTTATAAAAATTATTCTTCAGGAAATTCGCTCCGCTTATTTCAACACTCCTGATACAGGCTCCGTAATAACTGTATATTTCAATCCTGCATACCTGTTTATTTAAATATGCATCGTTCATATTTATTTTAATCACGGGTTTTACGTACCACGTATAATTAGTGTCAACAAATAGCATATTTTGTCCGCTTATGGCAGTTTGTTCGGTATTTATTTTCAGGTTTTTCACAGCATATCCCGGGGTGTATTGCCGGTTAGCAGGGCAGAATCTCACTTTTCTGAACGAATCTGCCGTATCATATCCTGCTTCGTGGTCTTTGAATGCATAAAACCAGTTAATATTTTCAGGTGCATTGGGCGGGTCGGGTATAAACTCGCATTCGTAATCGCTTCTTTGTCCGAAACATAGATACTCTATTTTTGGTCTGTTTAAATAAGATAATAACCCATGCGACCTATTACGTTCAATTATCTGCCCGACGGCATTTTTATAGCTGTTTATATTTGAGTAAAGTGAATCATTTCTCAGAAGAACGGGGTCAATATCCCTCCATCCGGCCGGAATCCATTTTCCTTTATTTATTTCCATCATCAGGAATTTATGCCACGAATTAAGTCCGAGAGCATTTATATTCGCGAAATTGTTTGTGCACCCGTTATTTATTGCACCGACTATAAAAGAATCCGGAAAAACAACGGATACCTCTGTCACTTTATTATCATTCTCTTTTATTTTGATAATGGAAAACGAATAAAATATAAATACAATTGAAAGTAACGGCACAAGCACTGTTTTTGCAGATAATCCCTTGAGCAATATATTTTTTCCTAAAATCATACTAAAAACCGCCGGAGTATATTTTTAAACAATATTTTCATTTTGTTAATATCATCCTGCCGTTCAGAACCTCATCACCGAAATCAACAGAATAATAATACACACCCGAAGGTGCAGTAACACCGTTTTCGAATTTTGAATCCCACAGAATTTCATATACACCTTTTCCGTTCACATGATAAGATATTTCCCTGACGAGTTTACCGAGAATATCATAAATTCTTATATAAACAATTTGCTGTAATGACTTATTAACTGCAAATTTTATTTTTGTTGCCGGATTGAAAGGATTTGGATAATTGCCGAGTAGTTTATAATTTCCTGCAAAATTTAATTCATTTTCTTTTTCTTTGCCCGTCATACCTGTAATTCCGAAAGACGTGAGCGGGCAAAGCACGCCGTAGTTCATACTCAGCCATACAATATGGCTTCTCAGTGCAATTGCTTCGGGACTGTTAGGATTAAGACTGTAATAAGTGACGAGAAGATTATCAATCCTTTGTTTAGCCCATATTTTTGTCAGGAACTGGTAACGTGTAAACATTGTATCTGTTTTATAAAAAGTGTATTGATAAGATGCAGGGTGATTGAACGCGAAACCGCTTAATGTAACCGTAACAGGTCCCGGCTGTAAATATCTTCCTGACACTATCAGTTGTTCGCCTTTATAAAGATTCGGCAGAGGGGCAGGGCAAATTCGCGTAACATTTGCCGGATTAAAAGTAATTGTCGGACTTAATAAAACAGGATTTCTGACCTTTAAATAAAAATTTGTAATCCTCGAATAAATTTCATCGTCTCCGAGAAACTCCGACATTCCGCTGTTTTGTGAAGCCATTAATGTCAGTAATTGTAAATTTAAATCACTACCGATTCCGAATACATACAGAAAAACATGTGTTCCCGTGCTGACTATCAGGTTATGAATGTACGTGAGAAGCTGTTGTGTCGCCGTAATTCCCGTTGTCGGCTGTCCGTCCGTGAAAAAGATAATGATATTTGCCGTACTGTCGTTAGCTGTATTAAACTGGGGAATCGCCGTCCCGAATGCTCCGGATATATTTGTTAATCCGCTGGCTGTCAGCCCGTTAATATAATTAATCGCTGAATCCCTTGATTGGTTATTGAACGGAACATGAAAATTCCTGAAACTCCCTACATCCGAAGCAAAACTGACGATATTAAATTTATCTCCCGTATTCAGATTTTGAGTTATGAAAACAGAAGCCTGTTTTGCCTGAGTCATTTTATTCCCGGACATACTGCCTGACCTGTCAACGATAAGCGTAAACACTTTTTTAATTGTCTGCTGTGTATTACCCGGATCGGGTTCCGCAATAAAAGTCAGAAATCCGCTGATTGTATCAGGAACAAGATTAGACGGCATGAATGTAGAATATGAGTATAGCCCGAACTGAGTTGAATTAAGTACATATTTAATCTGATAATTCGCATTAGCCTGAGCGTTATTGATAACAGAGCCTATAAATGCCGAATCACCGTTATTAAAAAAAGTTGTTACCGGATGAGGACTTACCATCATTATACTGTCAATAGTCCGCGGTGATTTAAGAGAAAAATCCAGCTGCTGCCTTACCAGTGCCGCAGTCTGAATGAGATGATAATCGTTTGGGTAATTGAATACGACGCTTCCGAGCGTGTAGGGCAGAAGCCTGACGTACGTTAGCTCAACAACGAGAACAGAATCTGTCTTAACAGACTGAGGAATAGGAAAATACATTGGTGTTAAGCCGAGATGCGCTTTCAGGTTCTGATTCATCGTCCCTCCCGGTAGATTTGTATCCTGCACGTTAGGGGTAATAACGGCTGTACGCCATACTCCGCTTACATTCCATCTTAATTGTGTCGGGCTTGCACCGTCCGGCAAAGGAAATGCAAAACTTATTATCCTGTTTGCTCCTGTATTATTCACGAATGTCAGTGTTGTTTTTGTTGTAGAAATCTGGCTTTCTGCAGTCACGGTGACTATACTCGAATAAAGACGGAAATATACACCCGTATAAGCATTGACAACCGCAACTCCGTTAGAATATGTAAACAAAGGAAAACTTAACATCAGCACGAATAAGAAAAACACCTTTTTCATTTCGTTACTCCTTTTTAAGTAAAATTATTAAAATGTTTATTATATTTTATTCTTTTCATTTTATCAAAACCATGCGTCTGACTTCGGTAAATCCCGGCGCGGATATTTTGTAAAAATAAATTCCGCCGGGAAGATTCTCGTTTTGGAACCGCGTTTCATAATAACCGGCTTTCTGGAATTCATTTACAAGAACCGCGATTTCCCTGCCGAGTATGTCATATACTTTCAGTGTAACCAGACAATTCAGCGGAACAGAATAACGAATTACAGTAGAAGGATTAAAGGGATTCGGATAATTCTGATTCAATTCATATTTGTCCGGTATCTGACTGCTAATATTTATTACTCCCGTCACCGGAATCCACCTTGCCGTTTCCGTAACCAGATTTCTCATTGCTATACTAACAGACGTATCATTGCCAAGTGAATCGGGACTTGAATAAGAGCCGTTTCCTATGCCGTCCCATCCCCTGAACCTGTATGTAACTCCGCTTATTGAATAATATTTAGAGTAAACCCCGAATGATGCCGCGGAGGCTGAATCATAATAAACGCCTCCTCCGAATGAATTTCCCACAAATGAATTAAGAGTCAGCTTAAACTGTGTTTTATAAAATGCCGTCAGGTCGCGGGGTTCGCTCATATTAATAATATGGGTTGTATCCCCTGCGTCAGACCAGTTCCGGAAAATATATCTTGTCGCCCCTGCAGTAAAGGGACTTACTGCTTTAACATTAACGGTTGAGCCCAGGTCAAACGTGAATGTTTGTCTTGTGGTATAGGGTATTCCGTTCACTCTGTATTCACATATACTGTCGCGGTCTGTACCTATATTAAGCGGCGCGAGACCTACGGTAACTTCCTGAATTCTCTGATGAACAGGAGTTCCGTTTAACCCTGCCGCTTTTATTACAATGCCGGTTGAAACGGGAATTTCTATTCCGATTGATTTAACCCGAAGTGTAAGTGAATCAGGAAAAGCCGTAAGCGAATCAAGTCCGTTCACAAATGCCAGTCCAAAACTTCCCGAAGTAGGAATTGTATCAACCGAAACAGAGAATCTTACGCTTTTATTAAAGTGCTTTACATCATTTATATAGATTTTTATGAATATACTGTCATTATAGGATAATATTGTTCTGCCTGCTTTAATTTTCATGGCAAAATCAGGAAAAAAAGCAGTATAACTTCCAAACGTACTGTTTCTGAAATCCGTCCATACTGGCATAGATGTAATTTCGTTCGATACAACGGAATTATAATCTCCCTGATACCTTGGCGTACCGCTGCCGCCGCAGTCAGGACAATCAATTTTAAAAGTTTTATTTGAAATTCTTTTGTTGACAGCCCAGGTCACTCCTCCGTTATCGGAGTATGAAGAAAACAAATCACAACTGTCGTTCGTAGGACATAACCTTGTATCGAGCCAGTTTGCATAAAGCCTTCCTGTTTGCTTGTCACACCATATAGCAGGATGCCACTGGTATTTGGAAGTAGTGTTTACATCGTCATTAATCATAACAGCTCCTGACCAGCTTGTTCCCTGATTTGTGGAGTACCTGCAGTATATGTCCGGCTTGTTTCCTGTTCCCGGCGGATTGTTTGTGGCATAGACAAGATACAACCTGCCTCTGTATGCTCCGTAACTATTATCGGCAGCTATCAGCGGGAAAGGCCTTGTTCTCATATTTTTTACAGAGTGTCTTCCCGATACCATATCCCCAACTACGCCCGCATACTGTACGGAAGAAACAGAAGTAAACGATGCTCCGCCGTCTATAGACAAATAAAAAGTGTAAGTGGATGCAAATACATCTCCCGAATTAGTAACAACATAAACACTTCCCCACTGTATATTATTCCTCGGACCAACTGCAACCACTGAGTTGAAAAAAAAGTTGTGTTCGTGAACGAGGCACCTTTATTTGTACTTCTGAAAAAATTACCGTATCCGGAAGCAGACGTCATTACACTGTAAACATAGTTCGCATAGGGACCGCCTGTCTGGTCTGCGGCTATCCAGTTTTTATCCACACCGACATTTCCCGGAACGGAGTTCTGCCACGTTAAACCGTTATTAGTGGACTTTACAATTCTTGTACCGGTTATTGATGCACCCGTTCCCGTTAATATTTCACAATAAAGATTCCCCAGGCTGTCATAAGCTGTTACCGGAGTCCCGTAGATTACTGTGCCAAAATTCGGAATGATCCTGAACCAGTTAAGCGCGTCGTAGGTGCTATACGGATTATTTGTATTAAAAGACGTAAAAAACCACTTGGGATTACACGGATTAACCGAGATATGCGGTTGAGCAAAATCGACACCAAGATAAAAATTATCAAAGCCGTTGTCATCAGTTACTACAGCAGCAGAACTTTTTGGGTGTAAAGAGAATACAGGCTTTTGATTCAGAGATTTAAAAAAAAGTTCTGCGGGTACACGGTCATAAACAAACCTGTTAATATATGAATTGTACTGACATTGCGAATACTGAGGATAAACGATAATGCAAACGAAAATAACAACAATCAAAACACTAATAATATAAAATTGTTTAATTGTTTTCATAATATTATTTGTTTATATTTACGGTAGTTAAGCATTTAGCAAACAATAATAAATGCAGAAATTTGGTGTAATACCGCCGCGTTAAGAATGAAGAATTTTTGCCTTAGTTTTTTTTGCTTTTATCTTTATTTTTTAAAATTCATAATTCCCACACTGTATGCCTTTTGTTTTACAAAAATACGGTCTCAAAATACTTAATAATCAAATCAGGCAAAACTCCGCGTTAACAAAATTATTATTCGGCGTAAAGCTTAACGGTAAATTCAGGATTCACTGGGACTTTACAACATTACTTTTAAAAAAATGCCTTGTTGAATACATTAATAAAGAATCAAAAGTTCTTGAAATCGGGACGGGTCCTTACGCAATACTTTCTATCTATCTTAAGAAAAAGATAAACTGCCAAATTGACTCCTGTGACATCAACAAAGGATATATGGATAACGCGTTAATAACCGCAAAGGAAAACCGCGCTGATATCAGTATTTACCGGAGTGATTTATTTGATAACGTAAACGGCAAATACGATGTTATTTTTTTCAATTCTGTTTATATTCCTGAGGAAAAAGGAATTGAATTAGGAATAAACAAACTGCATGATTATAAAACGGACTGGTGCGGCGGTAACGAAGGGATAAGCACTATCAGTAATTTTTTCGCCGAATGCGGTTTGTATCTTAATGAGGGCGGGAAAGTGTTTCTGGGTTTTAATCCGAAATATTGCGAATTCGATAAAATAAAAAATCTTTCCTCCGGATACGGGCTTAGTATGTTTTTATATTACAGAAAGCGTTTTAATCCAAGCGGTGTTTTAATCTTAAGCAAAAAATAATATATACAATGAATGCAAACACCGGAAATCTGATAACTGACAACGAAAAACTGACAACTAATATGTTAACCGGTATTTCAGTTTTATTCTCGGGCGGTCCCGATTCAACCCTTGCAGCCTTAATTGCATTGCAAAGAGCCAAAAAGGTCCATCTGCTTACATTTCATCATAAAAAGATGGGGAAAGTGGGTAAACATATAGCTGTAGTGAATGAGATGAAAAGGCTATTCGGCGAAGACCGTGTGATTAATTACAGCGGTGACACAAATGATTTATTCAACAGGTTTTACTTAAATAATTTTTCAAAGAAGTTTTTAAAATACAGGACTTTTTACGTACCATGGATTTGCGGCGCCTGCAAGCTTGCTATGCATTCGTCGGCTATAAAATATAACTTGGAAAACGGCATAAATACGCTTTATGACGGTGCAAACGAAGAATCCAATCCGTATTTTGTTGACCAGACCGAAAGTTATATTAATGTCATGAAGATGTTTTTTAAGACAGAATACGGAATGGATTATGATTGTCCCGTTTATAATATAAAAGATACGGATAAAGAATGCGGTAAATACGGTTTAAAAACAACCGAAAATACAAAGCAGGAGCATTTTGTGTTTTCCACTCAGCATACCTGTCTCAACGGAGTACTTGTTCACCTGCATTCGCGATTTTATTATAAAATTTTAAGAGGAAAGAAAAGAACAGAAAAGCTCGGGGAGATATTTTTATCGGAAAGTTTAAAAGAAAACATATCATTGTTTCCGAAAAAGTTCTGCGATAAGTTCGGAGCAACGAATAAATGATTACGCTCGGATTAAGCATATTTGCTGATTCATCTGCCGGCATAATCAAAGACGGAGAAATACTCTGCGCCGTTGAAGAAGAGCGGCTGAACCGAATTAAGCACTATGAGGGTTTGCCGAGGCTTAGTGTGTTGGAGTGCCTGAATAATGCCGGTTTGGATTACAAAGAAATTGACCGGATTGCCATAGGCTGGAATCCTTTAAAAGGCTGGACAAGGCGAATTGGCGTCAGCTTAATATCCTCTTTTTTTGACATGCAATTTCTTACTCACAAATTATTAAGAGGAGATAATTATATAAAGGGCTGTAAAAATATATTATTTCTTAATAAAATTCTCGGACAGGATATAAAGTCAAATTTTCAAAAGAAGAAAATAAAGTATGTTAATCATCACCTTGCTCACTCCGCGAGTGCTTATTTAACCTCCCCTTTTGAAAGCGCCAATATAATTGTAGCCGACGGAATAGGAGAATCTGAAACAATTTCGTTTTTTACGGGACATGAAAACCGGATTAATAAAATTAAAAGCATTAAATATCCTCATTCGCTCGGGCATCTTTACGCTTCAATAACAGGTTTTCTTGGTTTCAAAATGACTTCTGACGAGGGAAAAGTTATGGCGCTTGCTAGTTACGGCGAAGACACATACAGAGATTTATTTGATGATTTGGTAAAGACAGATTATGAAAACGGCACTTTTCGTTTGAATATAAAATTACTGGATTATCATCTCGCAAGAAACGGAATATTCAAAGACGAATTTATAAAGAAAACAGAACTGGAGCAAAGAAAGAAAGACGGAGAAATAAATAAAAAACATAAAGACCTTGCCTGCTCGCTTCAAAGATGCATTGAAAGAGTTATATTTTTACTGTTGAGAAAAAACTTTCCCGACGCCGGGGGAAAACCGCTGTGCGCGGCAGGAGGGTTGTTTCTTAACTCTGTATTAAACGGAAAGATTTTAACTGAGTTTACAGATAAATATTATGTTTTCCCTGCGGCGGGAGATAACGGTGTTTCGGTCGGTTCGGCGTTATACCTGAACTCGTTTGGTAATAGTAATTTCAAAAAGCAAATACTGAATGATTTATCTTTAGGCAGGTTATATAGCGAAGAAGAAATAATAAAGGCATTGAAATCATATCCGGTTAAGTATAATAAATCTCAAAACATTTTCGACGATACCGCAAATTTAATTGTATCGGGTAAAGTTATCGGATGGTTCAGCGGAAGAATGGAATTTGGTCCAAGGGCATTAGGCAGCCGAAGCATACTTGCATCTGCTTTGTCCGATAAAATGAAAGAAAAAGTGAACAGCAAAATCAAGCACCGTGAAGAGTTCAGGCCTTTTGCCTGTGCTGTTTTAAGAGATGAAGCCGATAATTACTTTGAGAATTTTCAGGATTCTGTTTTCATGCTTAAGGTTTTCAGGTTTAAAAAAAGCTTTACGAATACGTTCCCAGCTGTCAGCCACGTTGACAATACATGCAGGATACAGACGGTAACAGAAACTAATAATCCACGCTTTTACAAATTATTACTGAAAATTAAAGAGCTTTCTGGTTACGGAATAGTTTTGAACACATCGCTGAATGACAACGGACAGCCAATAGTAAATACACCTATTGAAGCAGTTGAACTTTTGTTAAAAACAGACATTGAGGCGATGATATTGGAGAACTATATGGTTACAAAATTATGACTGCCCGATGACACCAGAAAACGGATTACCATATATATCGGTAGTTATGCCGATGTACAATCAAGAGAATCATATAAGGTATTCTCTCGAATCAATTTTAAATCAGGACTATCCCGCTGATAACTATGAGATAATAATAATTGACAACAGTTCAGAGGACAAGTCCGCTGAAATAGTAATGGAGATACAAAAAAATAAT
This sequence comes from Ignavibacteriota bacterium, assembly GCA_026390755.1. GTDB lineage: Bacteria > Bacteroidota > Ignavibacteria > Tepidaquicellales > Tepidaquicellaceae > JAPLFI01. Next base: position 1,070 of record JAPLFI010000485.1, on the reverse strand, counting down.
AAAAACATTAAATATTTCAATCAATCCGAGAGGTCAATTACAAAAGCTATTAATTCAGGAATCAAAAACTCAAAGGGCGAAATATTAGTCCGTTTGGATGCTCATACAGAAGCTCCAAGAAATTACATATCAAAGATTGCCGATACATTAATTAACAACAAAGCCGAATTAGTATCAGGAATTATAGTACCCATAGGTACAAATTACTGGAGTAAGACAATCGGGTTGTGTTTATCATCGTCTTTCGGCATTGGCGATTCAAGGTTATATCATTACGATGAGCCAGTTTATACGAAAAGAGGATATCTTGGCGCATACCGAAAGGATTATATCGTCAAGCTTGGATACTATGATGAGTTATTATTTTCGGCAGATGATTATGATGTTTTTTACAGGGTGAAAAAAGCAGGGGGACGGATTTTGGTACTTCCGGAATTAGGCGTGAAATATTATTGCAGGGAATCGCTTAAAAAAGTTTTCGGACAATACTTCAAATACGGCTGGACTAAGGTTGTTGTTTTCAAAAAATATGGGAAGCTTTTGTCGGCCAGAGCGATTGTGCCCGGATTGTTTCTTGTAACACTGATTGTATTTCTATCCGCGAGTATATTTATAAAAGAATCCGGTTATATTTTTCTGCTGTTAGTTGGAATATATTTAATTACGAATCTGATATTTTCGGCTATACTTTCTTTCCGCAAAGGTTTTAAATTTTTATTCTCGGCACCTGTCGTTTTTATTATTCTACACACAAGTCATGCACTCGGATTTTGTTACGGCTTATTGTTTAAGAAATATTAATCTAACCCAGAAAAACATATTTAAAGTTAAAAATGTTTTCCAAAAGCCGTTTAACGTCGTAATAAACAACAAGATAAAGACAAATATGTGTTTTACAATGTTTTCTGAAGTTTTCCTTCCTTCGTTTAAGATATTAACAAACAGTAAGATAGAGCCGGGGAAATGTTTTCCTGTAATCTGAAGTTGTTGGTCAATCATAAATTTCCCACTGGACGAGCTGCCACCTGAAATCGTTCAGGTTATAAGAAAGTTCGCAAATCATTTTCTGT
>JAPLFI010000215.1 GCA_026390755.1 Ignavibacteriota bacterium | reverse complement strand
GCATGAACTATAACCATATCCAGCCCCGCTTCAACAGCATAATGAAGAAAAACTGAATTTAGAATATGCCTTAAATGAGGATTTAACCCGAAAGAACAATTGCTGAGTCCGATTATAGTCTTACTTTTAGGCATGATTTTTTTTATTTCTTTGATAGCTCCGATTGTGTTGATTCCGCTACTGCGCAAATCCTCCTGCCCCGAACCAAGGGGAAAAGTAAGCGGGTCAAAAATCAAATCTTCCTCTCTGAAGTTATGCACTTTCAATGCATGTCCGTGTATTCGCCTGGCAATCGAGACCTTATTTTCTAATGAATATGCCTGCCCTTCCTCGTCAATTGACAGAGCTACTACGGCGGCGCCGAATTGCTTGGCAAGGCTGAGTATTGCATCTGCCTTCTTAGTTCCGTCTTCAAAATTAATTGAATTTATAATTGCTTTTCCGCCGTAAAGCTTAAGTGCTGTTTCAATGACATCAACTTCAGTTGAATCTATCATTACGGGTATCTGGACAGAAGTATTAAACCTTTTCATTACTTCCGTTACGTCTTTTTTTTCGTTTCTTCCGACGTATGCAACGCAAACATCAAGTATATGCGCGCCCTCTTTAATCTGCTCCTTTGCCATGTTTACCATAGAATCATAATCCTCTTTCTCAAGCAGTTCTTTAAATTTCTTTGAACCGTTAGCGTTACACCGCTCACCTACAAGAATCGGAGGTCTGTCGATGTTAAGAGGAACACTTGAATAAATTGAAGAAACTGACGAATCAAAACTCCATTTTCTCTCGTGTCCCGGAGAGAAACTTTCCGATAAATTACTAAGCCTGAGTATATGTTCTGATGTGGTGCCGCAACAACCTCCGATAATATTCACACCAAGTTCTGAGGTAAATAACTTCATCCACTTTTCCATCTCATCCGGAGTCAGATGATAATGAGCTTTACCGCCGATATTCTCAGGTATGCCCGCATTCGGCATGCAAAAAACAGGTTTAGGAGAATTCCGGCAAAGATAGCGTATATTCTCCTCCATTTCTTTGGGACCGGTCGCACAGTTCATGCCGATAATATCAACAATATCATAAGGTTCGATTGTAGTAAGCGCTGCCGATATATCACTACCCATCAGCATTGTCCCCATCATCTCTACCGTTACAGAAACTATCACGGGCAGTTTTTTTCTTTTATCTTTAAAAAGCCTCATTGCGGCTGATAACGCGCATTTAATCTGTAATAAATCCTGACATGTCTCGATACAAAATATATCTGCGCCGCCGTCGAATAGCCCTGACATCTGACTAAAAAAACTGCTTTCCATATCGTCAAAACCTATATGTCCTAATGAAGGTAGTTTTGTCGTAGGACCGATTGAACCTGCTACAAATCTCGGTTTTGCCGGACTATTAAATTCTTCGGCGCATGATTTGGCAATCCGGGCAGACTTTAGCGATAACTCGTAATCAAGATGCTCAATATTGTATTCATTGAGCACAATTGATGCCGAGCCAAACGAGTTCGTTTCGATAATATCCGCCCCCGCCGATAAAAAAGTTGTATGCAGTTTCCTGACAACCTCCGGCTTCGATATGCACAGATATTCATTGCATCCTTCCAGATCCTTTCCTCCAAAATCGTCAGGTGTAAGGTTAAAAGTTTGCAAGGTTGACCCCGTAGCTCCGTCAAATACAAGGAGCTTATCCTTCAGTATGTCAGAAAATGTTTTGATATTAACTCCCGTTTTATTGTATTGTTTCCGTCAATCTCCCAAATAGATTTTTCCGCTTTCAAGTTCAATTGCAAGCCTTTTAACTTTATACATATCCTTAACGGCTTCGAGTAATCCCTGTGAATCAACCGAAACTGTATGAGGTATATCCGACATATAAATAAAATCATCCGAGAGACTTTCTATATTTCCGTCGAAAGCAAGCCCGACAACTTCCGCATTTGCATTTATAACCGGACTTCCTGAGTTACCGCCGATAATATCATTTGTAGAAATAAAGTTAAACGGCGTACTCATATCAAATTCTTTCGGCGGGTTCAGCCATCTTTCCGGAAGAATCCACGGATATTGTTTGTTGAAGCCGTAATACCTGTCATAATAGCCATAGAATGTAGTCTTTGGCGGAGCAATTGTTCCGTTGTAATTATATGATTTTATCACTCCGTCTGATATTCTAAGTGTAAAAGTAGCATCAGGCGGTATAGAGGTGCCGTAAACTTCATATACCGCTCTTCCGAGAAGTTCCCTGTTCATTGTTTCTTTGTTCCTTAGCTCTTCGGATTTTTTCTGAAGTTCTGTTAATCTTGGTTTGGTTTTTAAAATATATTTGATAACAGGGTCATTTGATTTCATAATAGCATCTTTCCCTTTATTCAAAAGGTCAATAGCTCCGTCAGATGTTTTAAGAACCGTGTTATTCTCAATAAAATCCACTGCTGAAACGCCTGTTTTACCTCCCGTTAATTCTTTTACCGCATCATTAACCGAACCAAGTTTATTAATGATGTTGCTTACTTTAAATTCAAACATTTTAGTGTCTGTTATCGGGTCGGAATTCGAGTAAATTTTATTTAATAGCAAAGCCAACCAATTTATCAGCCGCTACAAAATATTTCGAGGAAGTTCTTGCATTGGCAGAATATGAATAAAGCTCCGGATATATCTTTGATAATTCTTTATTGGCATCGGCTATCTCATCCCATGCTTTTCCGTATTTCGATTTTAATTCCGGTTTCGAGTCAACAGCCGCGCGCAATTGTTTTTCGAAGTCGCGCTTTTTCGCCATTATATATGGGTCGTTAAGAGCTTTTACCATACCTTTATAAACTTTCTGCGAATTTGCAAAGCTGAAAAGCTGGTTATTTAATTCTTTTGCTTTATCGGGATTTTTTTGAATTATTTCAGTGTAAGTATTCACCATTAAATCAAGCATGTTCGAAACATCGGTGTATTGATAATCCCGTCTGAACTCAAGTTGTGCCATAGTATTTAGTCTTTCCGTCCTGCCGGGATTTCCAACTACAAAAATCGGTTCATTTAGTCCAGCCCCGTTTACACTCCATTTATAGAAATGTTCTGTTTTTAGCGGTTTACCGTTATCGTCATATACTCTAAAGAATGTACAATCGAGATTATAACGCGGATATGTGAAGTTATCCGGGTCTCCGCCAAAGAATCCTGCCTGGTCTTCCGGTGCAAATACTATTCTTATGTCACCGTAACGTTTGTAATAATAAGCAGAGTATAATGCGCCGTTAAATAAAGTGACTACCTGAACTCTGAACCCTGATTCGTCACCAAGTTTTTTTTCCATCTCGGAAATCTTTTTTGTCTTATTGCTTATTTTTTCATCTGCTGTCTTCCCGGATTCCGTTGCATCCTGTACTTCCTTCGTTACATCAATAATCTTAACAAGCTGGTCAACAAAAAGACCCGGTACTTTTCTTTCATCTTCTAATTTCATTGCAAGAAAACCCGCATCGTGAAGGTTTTCACCTTCCACTTCCACCTGTGATACCGATTCGCGGCCGCAGTGATGATTTGTCATTACAAGACCATCTTCGGATACGAACGATGCCGAGCAGTAAGACGCAAATCTTAACGCTGCCATACGAACATTGTCAAGCCATTCTTTTGTTGGTTTAAATCCATAAGTTTCGGAGAAATAGTCAACAGGCGGATAATCGAAAGTCCACATCTTACCCATGTCATATTTCGAAGATTTTACCGTGTCGAGATTAATTCCGTTGTAGTTCTGAGAAAACAGCAGTGTGCTGTTTATCAGAACAAAAGCGACGATAATAAATTTAATAAAAGATTTCATAAAATTTTTTTTGTTTGTTTTAAAATTAAGTACTTAGTTCTTATTCTTAAAAAAATCTTAAATTCGTGATAATCAGTGTCGGACGCTCTTAGCTTTCTATTTTACAATTTTCCCGTTTTCAATTTCCTGTGCGAGCCTCGTCACTTTGTACATATCCTTAATTACCTCATACAAGCCCTGAGAGTCAACGGATACTGTATGCGGAGCATCCGATGAATAGATGAACTCATCGCTCATGCTTTCAATATTACCGTCAAATACAAGTCCGACAATTTCTGCATCCTTATTGATAATAGGACTTCCTGAATTACCCCCTATTATGTCATTTGTTGAAATGAAATTAAAAGGGGTTTCAAGGTTAAATTCCGCGGGTGGATTAATCCACCTTTCGTTCAGTGACCACGGATATTGCTTGGCGAAAGAATAATACCGGTCATACATTCCGTAGAAAGTGGTTTTCGGGGGAGCTATTGTTCCGTTATACTCATAAGATTTTATAACGCCATCCGAAATTCTCAGTGTAAAAGTTGCATCCGGGGGTATGGATGTCCCGTAAACATCATACAGAGCTCTGCCTAAAACCTGTTTGTAATAGTCTTCTTTCCCCGATAATTCCTGTATTTTCATGTAAATTTCATAACCATTTGTATTGTTTCGCTGTGCGGCAATTTTCCTCTTTTCCTGTACTAACTCGTCAATCTTGCTCCAGGTATCTCCGTACTTCTTTTTCAGTTCCGGTTTTGCGTCAACCGCAGAACGGAATTTCTTCTCGAAATCCTTTTTCCTTGCCATAAGCACCATGTCATTCAAACCTTTAATTATTCCCACATAAACTTTCTGGCTGTT
>JAPLFI010000627.1 GCA_026390755.1 Ignavibacteriota bacterium | reverse complement strand
CTGCAAATCCGGTCTGTGAATTGAGAAAAATAATTCTTCTCAATCTGCTTCCGTAATATGATGATTTAATAATCCAGTTATTTCCTGCATTAGTAGTTTTCAAAATATGGCAAGAATCAACTCCGGTAAGCTGGGAAGCAACGGCAAATCCTGTCAGTGAATCAACAAACATAAAATCCCTGATTCGTCTGTAGCCCATGGTTGGCATAGTCTGAAGTGTCCAGCCGTAAGGCGGCGGAGAATTTCTGTCTGAAACACGCTCTGAAACAAACGGCGCGGATTGTTCTTCGTTGTGAATCGAGTTACGCTCATTCGCGTTAAGCAGTTTTTGTTCATCCGCGAAGAGTGATGCGTTTATCGTGCCTTCTATGCGGTTTGATGCACTGTTTATTTCGGCTCCGTAAAAGAATGATAATACCAGCACTCCCGTCAAAACGAGAAGTGAAAATATTGCAAATATGTATTTTTTGTGGTCCATTGTTCCGTAAATTGAATTTAAATAATAAAGAATTAATTTACAGCATTGAAATAAAACCTGTTGGTTCTATAAAAAAAGTTTTATTTGGGAGTCTTCTTAGAGACCCCGTATCTCCGGGAATTTTAATTGGAAGGTAATATTCTCTTTTTGTGTTTCGTATTCGATATATAATTTATAGAGAAATACAATTTATCGGGATAGGAGTTCGCCGGTATGCCGCTGTCACGCTTTTCCCAGTTAATTCCGCCGTTCGTCGTGCGAAATACTCCGCCGGATGCAGGGCTGGTCCATCCTTACCATACAACGATTTAATTTACAAAAAATCAGTAAGACAAATTTATCTTACCGAAAGTGTTTCGGAAGTAAGTATAACTAAAAAGGACTATCCCAAAATGATAGCCCTTTTTTTATATATTAACAAAAGTAACAGGACTAATGTCCTCATTTGACCATCAACATTTTTTTTGTATCCGAAAATTCTCCCGCTATTAAAGTATAGAAGTAAACACCGCTTGCAAGTTTCGTCCCGTCAAAATCAGCGTTATATCTTCCCGCCTTTACGTATTCATCGAGATATGTTCCGACAAGTTTTCCTGTAATATCATAAATTTTCAGGCTTGCGTATCCGTCCTTAGGTACGGTAAACATAATATTTGTTGTCGGGTTGAACGGATTCGGGAAATTCTGCGAAAGTTCGAAACTTAACGGCGCAACTGTTGGGTCGTTTATTCCCGTAACCATTATCGGAGTCTTTATTGACTGCTGAACTTCCGCATTAGTGTTAAGAGGCGAGCCGTCTTTATAAACAAAAGCAATCACATCGCAGTTAGCATCAATCCATGAAGCTCCGAGTGTCGTAGTAAATGTTTTGGAAATCGCCTGTCCGTTGGTCCATGTCCCTCCTGTATTCAGGTTTTCCCCTGCGGCTGTATTGACCATATTTCTTACAACCCAGTAATGCACATACGTTGCACCGCCGACACAATAAGTATTACCCGTTTGGTTATATACAAGATTATGCTCGGTTACGACGAGATTAATTTTATACTGACCTGTAAGGTTATCAAGCGCAGTAGAATTTAAGGTAATATCAAGCTGTTTTGTCCCCGGATTATAAGCCTTGCTTGTAACATCAATTTTCACGGGTGAGACCGGTGCTTTCATAGCTCTGTTGAAAGGCAGTTCAAAAAATCCGCTTGAGCTGAAATCCATCGGAGTATTACCGCGTTCCAATACGCCTGTCGGATAGGCACTCATACCGAGCATACTTATTATACCATTGCCGTTGAAATTAATCCATGGGTCTGTGCTCGCGCCGTGATATGCGAGAATTACGGTATTCGGCATATATGTTTCAAGCTCTTTTAGCGCCGTTTTACCGCAAGGACACCACTGGCACCATGTACCCGTACAATACTCAACCAGTATGTTATGAGGATTATTTGTTACAATATAAGTATTTGTTATCGTATCGTTGCCCGGATTCTGGTCGCCTGTGAGATTAGAATATGCTTTGAAGGTATAGTTACCGTTCACACCAGCCGTCCATACAGGGAAGTTAATTTGCTGTATTGCTCCGGGCGCAAGCGCAGTAACGCTCTGCGTCTGAGTATATCCGCCCGGTGTTACCGTAACTGTGACGGGAAATGATGCCGAATTGTTGCCGAAATTCCTTACGAATACTTTTGGAGTATCAATCATCCCGGCAGAAAATGTTTTTATGTATCTTTTAAAACCGACGGCACCTGCATCGTTATTATATTTTGTGCCTATTTTTATATTATCTAAGAAAAGGTTCTGACTGTATCCCGATTTTGCAGTGAATTTAAGTTTATTCGTTCCGGCAGTTAAACCGTATTTCTTTGTAGCCCACTGTGAAGCAAGCGGAACAAAAGGCGTAGCAGTTGACGGCGCTGTTATCAGACCCGGAGGACCCAGCCGCACTAATATTGCCCATGTAGTTCCGTTATCAATAGAATACCAGATTAATAATGAGTCCGAATATGTACTATATTGCGCGTAAGCATGGTCGAAGATCAATGAATCACCCGCACTCGCTCCATTGAAATTCGGACTTATCAGATCCCAGGTAACTCCGACATTAGCATCTGACATATTGGCTTTTAACGCGCCGTAACCAAACCCGTATCCGGAACATCGTATTGACCAGTCCCAGGTGAATACGCCGGAATTTGTGATTGTCCAGCCGGACGGCGGGAGCGAAGGATTATCAAAATCCTGCCAGATATAGCCTGCATGAACTATACCGCCCGAAAGAAACATGAAGCAAAGCAATAAGATTGTAAACAGTTTTTTCATTGTGATAGATTTAGTTTAAAAAAATGTGTTTATTTTGATAGCTTTATAGTTTTATTAATTACATTAATTTAAGTGATTTATATTAATTAATAAACTGCAAATATTAAGTACAAATGTTTATACTTGATTCACAATATATCCGTCTAAAGAATTATAAAAAACTGTTATTTCTTTCTTTTATCAGCTGTATTTTTAAGTAAAGCAATTTTCTCTTTAATCCATTTCAATGCAAGCGTTGGTCTATTCTTTTTAATTTCTATATCAATACGGTCCATTCTTGCCGGCTCGGGTGAATCCGTACAGTGCAAAAGCAAAGAGACAAGAACAATGAAATTTTTAACTAGTTGTTTGGTCAGAACCGGAATATTTTCCTGCCTGATAAAATAATGTCTTAAGCTGTCAAGTTCCGAATAACACTTCTCGTATTCGAAAAGTTCATAATTACATATAACGGATATCCGTGAAGAGTCCATATATCTTAAATAATTATTCCTCGAAACATCTTTGACATATTTCAGAGCTGTCTTGTATTCCTTTTTGCTGAAATGTAATAATGCATATCCGATTTTCGTATCGTTGTCTCTGTATTCCTCCGGAAGCAAGGGAACGTATTTTCTGATAAAATTATTAACCCAGTCATATTTCCCCAGATTCAGAGCAATGATGATATAATCCCTGAAATGATTAAGTGTGACATTTGTAGCAGTCAGGTCATCATACAAACCTTCTTTAAGTTTACTGTCATACAAGCTGAACAATTCATCATCAACGTCCATTATCTTAAGATTCCGGACATTCAGACAATAATTAATAAGCATGAAATAGACGATGGTTTTGTATTCGTTTGAAAATTTCTTTGTATTACTGATAAATATTTCTTTTGCTTTGACGTAATATTTATTTTCTTTAATATTAAGCATTCCCATCAGAACGTAATATTGCAAAGCAATATAAGGATAGAACGGAGCATAATCTTTTTCAATTTCCGTTAAAAGTTTCTCGAAATTTACGGTGCCGAATAATTTTTCGGCGAGTAAATTGCATTCGCCCAGATTATTGAATTTTTGCTGAGCCAGCTCCGTAAGCTGGGAAAGATAATCAAGGAGAAACCAAACAATGCGGTAATTACTCGTTTCTTTATATGCCGCCTGAAAATCGCGCATACTCCCCTTTGCTAAAACATAACTAAATTTTTCCTGCGTTAATTCAGACAGTTTTTTAAAAGCCTCATAGCTCACCGGAGCGTCCATTAATTCTTTTTCTGATTTATAATAAAACGAATCATAAGTTTTATGAAGTTTTCTTTTTCTGAGCTGTCTTAAAAGCAACAAACTATATCCCTGTTTATCTTCCGTCAATTCTTTTATAACAAGAAATTTTTCCGCAACGCGTGTTAATTCGGAAAGGCGGTTCCAGATGGTACGGTTATTATACATATTTTGAAGTTCAATAACTCCTTCCGCTCCTTTATCAAGTTTATCAATAATTGCCCGAAAATCGCGTCCGGTTTTACTTAATGATGATTTAACAAAAAAATAAAACTCTTTCTTCTCCGTTTCGGAAAAACTATTGAAAATCGTTAAGAACTTAACACTATTTTTCTTTTTCATCGCAGAATATTTTGGGTAATTTAACACATAATAACCGCAATAATAACCTATAAATACAGTATTGTAATTTATATTCTGGGTATAATAGCGATTCATGTCTTTGCTATATTTATATAAAAACATTAAAATTGTATAATTATTTTTTTAAACAAAACAAAATCTTATGGGGGTAATATCAATGAAAAAGTTCTTTGCAATTTGTTTTATTTTTGTTTTTACCGTAATAGTTTCTGAAACTAATGGTCAAACTTCACCTGAATGGAAATGGCTGCACCCAAAACCGCAGGGGCAGTATATCGAATGGTTCAAAATGCTTGACCCCAATAACTGGGTGGGCGTAGCGGATTACGGAAATTTTATAAGAACTACAAATGCCGGCGTTAACTGGACGACATCAACCGGCGGTTATCCGAGTACACTTTATCCCGGCGCAAACATTTATCAAAATTTCAGAACAGCTTATTTTTTAAATGCAATGACGGGTTACTTAGGAGTTCAATCTGTCAGAGGCATCGTAAAAACCACTAACGGCGGTCAGTCTTTTGATACACTTCAGATTTTAGCATCAGGTTCAGGCTCAACGTATGGTATATATTTTCTGAATTCTTTAACGGGTTACATCTGCGGCACAAGTACTTTCAAAGCTCAGAAAACGACAAACAGCGGCACAAACTGGACTATGTTACCTAATCTTGGAACTTCTACATTATACGGCGTTTATGCCGCTGATACCAGTAACATTATCGTTGGCGGTTCAACCTCCGGTAAACTTTTTAAAACTTCCAATGCAGGAACTTCATGGGATACAATTTATTTAGGTGTGACAAGTACAATTTATCAAATAAAGTTCATCAATAATACAACCGGTTATTTATGCGGTACGAGCGGTTTAGTAAGAAATACAACCAATGGAGGCATCAACTGGACAGGAACCAATCCTCCGACTACAAGTTCTCTTTACAATGTTGTTGTTTCAGGAACAGATGTTTATGCTTCGGGTACTGTCAGTACTCAGGAATTATATAAGAGCACGGATAACGGAACAACATGGACTTCTATTTCTTATGCAGGGGCTGGACAATTATCAACTATTTCTGCTTATGGATTTGACAAAGTCGGTTCGACAATGGTTGTAGCCGGTACATACGGAATGATTGCTAAATCAACTAATAGCGGCACGAACTGGTCAATGGCAAGTTATCAAAGAGGACTTGCAAATTTAACCGATATGTATGCTCAAAACAATAACGGACGCGTAATTGCGGTCGGTACCGATCCCGGTGTGGCTGATGTTATTATGTATTCCGGTGATGGCGGTTCAACATGGAATACTGCAAACTATATTGCAACAGATTATATTAACACAATTTCTATGCTAAACGCAAATACCGGTTTTAAAAAACTACTGACGGCGGCGTAACGTGGGATACATCAAAAACTGCTAACCCAGCTTTAGTTCCTTATTTCTGTAACGGAGTTGATTTCGTAAATGAAACTACAGGATGGATTGTAGGCGGCGTTGCAGGAATCGGTGGTAATACAAAAATCTGGAAAACAACTGATGCCGGTACTAACTGGACTGAACAGGTTTCTGCATACACAGGTCCTGTTGGCGTAAAGATTAAAATGTTTGACGCAAATACAGGCTATATGACACATAGTGCAGGGTTTCAAAAAACTACTAACGGCGGAGTTAACTGGAATTTAACAACTCCTCCGACAACTATTTCCACTTCATATACTCCCGTGAAAGTTTTGAATGCAAATACAGTCTTCACAAGTTCTTCAAACTCGCAGGTCTATTGTACTACTAACGGAGGCACATCGTGGGATTCTCTGAACTTCCCTGTTAAAGCAGGAACATTATTCTGTACTGACTGGTTTGATTACAACAACGGTGTCGCAGGCGGTGTAATTGGTGTCGTTGGAAGAACTACTAACCACGGACAAACCTGGCAAATATACAACACAGGCGGATATACAACGATGGGTGTTCAAATGGTTCACCCCGATACCATATTTGCAGTTTCAGGCAATACTTACGGTGCGCAGATTTTCAAGTATTCTAAAGGACCTGTTACAGGCGGATTTTTCTATGAGCATAAAGTTCCTACGGATTACACACTTAAGCAAAACTATCCTAATCCGTTCAATCCGGTAACTACAATCGAATTCGATTTAGTAAAAGCAGGAAGTGTTTCACTTAAAATATTTGATTTATCGGGCAGGGAATACTCTTCGGAAATAAGAAATCTGAATTTAATTTCAGGTAACTACAAAATGAATTTCAACGGCGCGGGATTATCAAGCGGTGTGTATTTCTACTCACTGATTGTTAACGGAACTAATATTGCAACGAAGAGA
>JAPLFI010000280.1 GCA_026390755.1 Ignavibacteriota bacterium | reverse complement strand
TTTTTCTTTAATTGCAAGATATAAAAGTGTTAAGTGAGAATAAGAGCAAAAGATGTTACATAGAGTACGCAGAGAAGACACAGAGTTAAACAGAGAAGAACTTTCCTGAGAATAAGAGCTCTTGTTCTTTTTAGTGTTTCCGTGTTTTGGTGGTAAAAAAAAGGCTGGCACTTTCGTGTCAGCCCCTTTTTATTGTAAAACTAACTTGCAAATTAAGAAATATTACATTCCGTACATGTCAATAATTTCCTGCTTGGTTTTATGGAGTATTCCGTATTTCGCTCCGACTTTAAGGAAAGCGGCGAGCGCTTTCTCGAGGTGATGCATATCATGCGCCGCGGAAAGCTGTGTGCGTATGCGCGCCTGTCCTTTCGGAACAACCGGGAAGAAGAATCCTACTGCATAAATACCTTCATCATAAAGGTCTTTTGAGAAATCCTGTGACAACTTCGCATTGAAAAGCATAACCGGAACTATCGGTGTTTCGCCTGCTTTAATAATAAGTCCGCCTTCTGTCAGTCCTTTGCGCCAGAAATTCGTATTCTCTTCGAGTTTATCGCGCCTCTCAGTTGATTTGGAAATAAGGTCGAGTACTTTCAGAGCGCCTTCGACAACTACTGGTGCAACCGTATTTGAGAACAAATAAGGACGTCCGCGCTGACGGCAGATTTCGACAATTTCTTTCCTGCCGGATACGCATCCGCCCGATGCGCCTCCGAGCGCTTTTCCGAGTGTAGTGGTTATAATGTCAATTTTGCCCAAAACTCCGCAATGCTCATGCGTACCGCGTCCGGTTTTTCCGATAAATCCGGAAGTATGACTTTCGTCAATAAAAACCATCGAATTATATTTCTCTGCGAGTTCGACAATTTTATCGAGCTTTGCAAGATCGCCGTCCATCGAGAAAGAACCGTCCGTTATAATAAGGCGGATGCGTTTGTTCTGGTGGAGCTGGAGCTTCTGCTCGAGGTGAGCCATATCGCTGTGCTTATATGTGTCCTGCTGGGCTTTAGCGAGGCGCATACCGTCAACGATGGAAGCATGGACGAGCCGGTCGGCAATCATTACATCCTCTTCAGTCAGCACTGCTTCAAAAACGCCGGCATTGGCATCGAAGCAGGACGGAAAGAGAATTGTATCCTCCGTGCCGAGGAATTCAGTTAATTTTTTTTCGAGTTCTTTATGTATATCCTGTGTGCCGCAGATGAATCGGACGGACGACATTCCGTAACCGCGGTGGTCAAGCCCTTTACGCGCGGCTTCAACAACTTCGGGATGCGACGAAAGTCCGAGGTAATTATTCGAGCACATATTTATTACTTTTTTCTTTGCGGAGCCGAGCGGATATTCGACTTCGATTTCCGCACTTTGCGGCGCGCATATAGCGCGCTCTTCTTTGAAGAGTCCCGCTGATATTATCTCCGTTATCTGACCTGCGAAGACGTTTCTTATATCCTGTGAGTAAGCCATAAAAAATTATTTTAATTTATATTATTCGACGCCGAGTTCTTTTAACAGTGCAATAATATTATTAACGCTGTCGAACGCTTCGGGCGATGCTTTTGCATCGGGTATTGAAATATTGTACTTTGTTTCGAGGAATACTTTGAGTGAAACCATTGAGAATGAATCAACAATTCCCCCTGAAATGATGGGTGTATCGTACGTTACTTCCCTGTCATCGCCTTCCTCGAGGTATTCGTTTTTAACATATTCGAGGATTGTATCTTTTATTTCTGACATAATTTATTACTCCGTTTAAAGTTTATGATTATTGGTTTTGTTTTGGTTTAAATGTATATTTATAACTCTTTTTTTCATAACTGAATTTCACCTCCAGCTTTGCGGCTTCAAGCAGGAGTATATCGTAAAACATTTCATCCGATGTTCCTTTATCGAAAACGATTCGCGTGCCGTTATTCTCGAGAATCCATACACCGTCATCCGGCTCATTTTCTTCCCAGTATTTATAAGTACCGTCTTCATTGAAAGTTACAACGATTTCAGTTATATCCTGCGGATCAACAGCTTTTCCGTTGAGGAACACTTCCTCTGTCTGCCATGTCTTGCAGAGGTAGGGTACAATTTTCGTAGCATCATCCTGCGCAAATGCGGAAGATAGATTAAATACAAAAGCCGCAACGAACACTGCCGTAAGGGTTAAATATATTTTTTTCATAGTTATATAATTTTCAGATTTACATATCATTTTCAAGTGTTGAAATATCGCCGATTTCCTCGCCCCACTCCTGAGCGCGGAGAACGCGGCGCATTATCTTTCCGCTTCGTGTTTTAGGAAGCGTATCAACAAATTCTATTTCCTGAGGCATTGCGAGCGCCGAAAGTTTCTTGCGCACAAAGTTCATTATTTCAAGTTCGAGCATTTTCGTCTGGTCGAAGCCCGGTTTAAGCGTAATAAACGCCTTTACGACTTCCATGTTAATCGGGTCGGGTTTACCTATAGCGGCAGATTCTGCCACGGCGGGATGCTCAAGCAGAGCAGATTCGATTTCAAAAGGACCAACGAGGTGTCCGCCTGTATTAATAACATCGTCATCCCGTCCGACGAACCAGAAATATCCTTCTTCGTCAATGCTGGCGCGGTCTCCGCAGAGATACCAGCCGTTCTGGAATTTGCTCTTATATGTAATCTCGTTATTCCAGTAAGTGCGAATCATCGAAGGCCAGCCCGGCTTAATAGCAATCATACCGACTACACCTTTTTTCTCAATCGGCACGGAAGTTTTGAGGTCAACGACTGTAACTTCAATACCCGGGAAAGGTTTACCCATTGAACCCGGTTTGATTTTCATTCCGGGATAGTTTGATACGACAATGCATCCGGTTTCCGTCTGCCAGAAAGTATCGTGGAACATAATTCCGAAAGCTTCCTTCGACCAGATAACGGCTTCGGCATTAAGCGGCTCGCCAACGCTGGCGAGATGGCGGAGCGAAGATAAATCGAATTTTTTCGCGGTTTCCGTTCCGTCTTTCATGAGCGCGCGTATTGCAGTTGGCGCGGAATACCACATTGATATTTTATGCTTTTCTATGAACTTATACCATGATTCAGATTTGAAACCCGCATCAAGCACGCACTGTGTTGCGCCGTTTGACCAAGCGCCGATGATTCCGTAAGATGTGCCCGTAACCCAGCCAGGATCGGCTGTACACCAGTAAATATCGTCATCTTTAATATCGAGGACATATTTCGCAGTCATATACTGTGATATTAATGAGTAATGTACATGCTGAGCGCCTTTTGGCTTGCCCGTTGTGCCGGATGTATAATGAAGCACCGACGGTGTTTCGGCTTTTGACGGATAAATGTCGAAAGAATCAACTCTTTCCGCCTTATCCATATTGAAAGCTGTTTCTTTTTCCCTGAGAGGTTTCACACCGTCATCGTCAACCACGATGATATGGTTAAGTCCGGGCAGGTCTTTGAGAATATTCCTGACTTTCGGCAGATGTTTCTTTTGCGTGAATATCGCCGACGTGCCGGCATCCTGCAGGCGTGTCAGAAGAGACTCTGGTCCGAAAGCCGAGAACAACGGCTGGACAATTGCGCCCATTTTCAGTACTCCGAGAAATCCGAAATAAAGTTCCGGGACTTTATCCATAAACAGGCAGACACGCTCGCCGGGTTTTATGCCGAGTTCTGTTAAATATTTTGCAATTGAATTAGTGAGCTGGCGCATATCGTTAAACGTATAACGTTTTTCTTCGCCCGTATATCCTTCCCAGATAAGAGCAAGTTTTTCGCCTTTGCCCATACGGCAAATGCGGTCGGTGCAATACTCGCCTATATTTATGACGTCACCGTCTTTATATCCGAGTTCGTTTTTTGAAATATCCCAAGAAAAAGTTTTAATTTCTTCTTCATAAGGTTTCATATAAGGTTTATGATCCGTCATCGGTTATCCCCTCTTGTTAAGTTTAAAAATTTGATATGTTTTATTGAAGATTTTATATAATTACAAAAAGCGCGTAATAAAAACAATTTGTAAATTAAGAAGAATAACCGTAAAAAAACACTGAATAATTTCAGTACATTTCTATTTTATAACCGTCATACGTTTGACCTGCGAATAAGTCCCCGCTCGCAGGCGGTAAATATACGTACCCGCCGGCACGTCATTTGCATCCCACAGCAGTTGATATGCACCCGGCGAAAGACTGCTATTTAGAAGAACAGCGACTTCACGCCCGAGCATATCAAATATTTTAAGCTCAGCATTAGTAGCATTAGTGCCGGCTAATGACGGAATATCAAAGCGGATTTTTGTAACGGGGTTAAACGGATTCGGATAATTCTGGTACAGATTATACTGCGAAGGTATTTCAGATGATACGGTGTTTATTCCGGTTGATGAATTACTGAAACCTTTCAGGTTTACCGTTATCGTACTGTCAGAATTAGATATTGTCAGAGTTCCTGTATAAGTCGTATTAACTGCCGACGGTTTGAATTTGATTTTAACGTATCGCATTTCCGATTGCGGAACAACAGCGGGATAACTTTCGACAATAAACTGCGGAGTGCCTGAAGTTACAGAATTTACCGTGAGGTTTCCCGTACCGTAATTAAATAAAGACAGATAATAAGACGAAGTATCGTTTACCGCAAGCGTATCATAAACAACGCTGAACGGAGATGCGGAAATTTTCGGACGCGCTATATTCGGTATTACGCTGTATATGCTCCTTATACGGTCAGCGAATTCCGGATGGTCAATGAAAGGATTATGCACATGCTCTAAAGCAAGAATCCTTGATTCCCGCGTTCTTTCCCTTGCGGTGACGGTATCGGTTCTGTGCCAGAGTCTCAGAACACCGTCCTGTTTAGGAGTAAGGAAACCCCCGAAATTGCCGTATTTAACGGTGAAATAAAACATTGAGCGGGCAACAAAACCCTTCTGCGCGTCGCGCGGCTCGAAAACGATTTCATTCTCGTAATCTCTGCCGAGTTTGGATCCGCCGACATTGTATGTAATATTCGTTAATGCTATACCAAACTGATAATTTGAACGTGCGTTGTTAGGTGCATTGTCAGTCGGATAGAGGTGATAGAGGTCGCTGACCATAGGGTCAGCAGAATTAAACAAACTTTGCGGAATAGTATGCTCTGTATTAAAATTCTGGTTTTGCGCTTCGGTGCGGTTCGCGGCTTTTATCTTTCTACCGATGTAAACACATTCAATCGTATCGTCGTTATTATAATCATCAACAGTTGCAAACATGTGGTCGCGCGCCGTATTATAACCGAGTGTTACATAACCTGTAGTAGTGAAAGTCCGAAGCGCAGTTTTCAGCGGCTCGTCTATCAGCCCCTGCGTAAAAGCGTAAAGCGCATCGGGATATTTTGCAGTGGCAAGTCCGTAATAAACAATCGAATATTTCAGTTTATTATTTTCAAAAATCAGAAAATCGTTATAAGTAATGTTCTGATTCGATTTGAAGTAAACCGTAACAGGAACGCTGTCAAAAGGATTAATCGTAAACGGGCTTTGCGTGAAATAAAAAACCTGCGTAAGTGTGCGAATATTTGTTATCTGCATGGGGAAATTCGACGGGTTTTTAACGTAAAGTGTTTTTGATTTCGCGATATTTGTAATCGCCGTATCGAGTACAATCGTTACCGGTGTCATCTGCGTAAAAGCCGGAGCGGAAGCTATGATTAAGAAAAACAGAACAAGAAATTTCTTCATGATATTATTTATTTATAAATATAAAACAAATTTTTAGACTTTAAGATTGCAGTGATTCAGCGCCGTTTTTATATGCGGATATTTTTCAGCGATATAATCCGAAAGTTTTTGAGCGGAATAAACCGAGCGGTGCTGACCGCCGGTACAGCCGAAAGAAACCATTAAATTTGAAAATCCGCGTTGTGTGTAATTTTTAATCGCGGCATCTATAATACTATAAACGTTATTAAGAAAATCCTGCATGGACTGCTGATTATTAAGGAATTCCGAGACCTTATAATCAAGTCCCGTGAGATTTCTGAACTCTTCATACCTGCCGGGATTTTCGATGAAGCGGCAGTCGAAAACGAATCCGCCGCCATTGCCCGAATCATCTGCAGGGATTCCGTTATAAAGATAACTAAACGATAATATACTAACTTTTAACAATATTTTTCGTAATTTAGATAAATCTCCCGTTGCAAAAGCGTTGTACGGGAACCATAAAAATAAACAATATTACGCTAAATTAAACCACATAAGGAAATAATATGGACCACACATTAATTACCACAGCATTTAATATAGACGGATACAAGGTTGTGAAAAACCTCGGAGTGATAAGAGGAATCACAGTCAGGTCGAGGAATATGTTCGCCACTATCGGAGCTTCTATACAAACGCTGATAGGCGGAAATATTACGCTGTTCACGGAACTTTGCGAGAAAACGCGCGGCGAAGCGTTCGAACTAATGATTCAGCACGCCGATGAAATAGGCGCAAATGCAATTATCGGTATGCGATATGACGCAAATGAAGTGATGCAGGGCGTTACGGAAGTCCTTGCTTACGGAACGGCAGTTGTGATGGAGAAAGTCTGATTTATAATTCTCAAACAGGGGTTATCAGTTTTCAGGACAACCCCTGTGTAATAATTACGATTTCGCGAGTTTGCGTTTTTTTAATATACGGCGGACTATATATATTATTATTAAAACAAATACTATTAACGGTGAAGCGGCAATAGTAATTATTATAAGTCCGGCGA
>JAPLFI010000122.1 GCA_026390755.1 Ignavibacteriota bacterium | reverse complement strand
TCCGTTATCGGAAGAGATATAAACACCATCCCATGTTCCGGCAAAAATATTATTTCCGAGTACCGCTAATGAATAAACAATTCTATTATTCAGAGTAGTTTGTGTCCAGGTTACTCCATTATTATTTGAGAGATATATGCCGGCACCTTCTGTTCCTGCATATATGATACTTCCGTGTGCCGCAAATGAAATTATTCGTTGATTATTCAATGCGGTTTGTGTCCAGCTCATGCCGTTGTTTGCGGAAAGATAAATGCCGAATGACCCTGCCGCCGCAAAAACATTATTCCCTTGTATTCCTATAGTACTAACTGAACAGTCATTTAATGCGGTTTGATTCCAGCTCATACCGTTGTTAGTGGAAAGATAAACACCGTTACTTGTTCCTGCAAATATATTATTATCAATAGTTGCAAATGAGCGAACTAATAACTCATTTAGGGTAGTTTGTGTCCAGTTTTTGCCGGTATCTGCAGAGACATAAACTCCATTATTATAAGTAGCTGCAAAAATATTATTCCCGCTAACAGCAACAGACATAATCCATTCATTATTCAAACCTGTCTGATACCAGTCGGAACCGTAATTTGCAGATATATAAATGCCGGTTTCCGTTCCGGCGAGTAAATTATTCCCAAATGCTTCAAGGGACATAACCCATTTATCATTCAAACCAGTTTGTATCCAGTTTGTGCCGTTATTAGTGGAGCTCCAGACACCCTGACCAGAACCGGCGAAAAGAATATTTCCCATTGTCTCAAAGCAATCAACTCCCTTATAACTTAAACCGGTAAGAGTCCAGCTTGTACCGTTATCTGATGTGATATAAATACCGTTATTTGTTGCCGCAAAAATATTATTTCTGCTTTCTGCAAGTGAGATGATAGATTGATTATTCAAAGTAGTTTGAGTCCAGGAAGCGCCGTTATTCGAAGAGAGATATACACCATTGTTTGCCATTCCCGCAAAAACATAATTTCCAAGTGCCGCAAAGGAATTAACATATCCGCCATAAATCCCTTCACACTGCACCCACTGGCTCTGACCATTACGAATTAAAAATATAGAATTGAACACTAAAATAGCAGAAATGATGAAAAGTAATTTGAAAATTATTTTTTTCAAAATCATAAAATTACCTTATTAATAACATTTTCCTCGTCTCCCTGTACCCGTCCGCCGTCAACCTGTAAAAATACACTCCGCTCGCAAACCTCGTCCCCTGCCCGTTGGTCAGGCAGGCATCCCAAACAGCCTCATAACTCCCCGCCGCCTGCCTCTCATTCACCAGCATTTCAATCTCCCGCCCCATAACGTCATACACCGCAAGCCTTACAACCCCCGCCCGCGGCAATTCATATCGAATAGTTGTCGTAGGGTTAAACGGGTTAGGATAATTCTGACTTAATAAATATGACAACGGCTCTTCAGTGCTGATGTTTTGAATTCCAATGATTTCCGAAAGTGAGCGCCGCCACACGGATTGCCATCTTGTTCCTGCTAAAATATAATTATTTGTAATATAAAATGAACCAACCAATGGGATAGTTCTGAATCCCTGATTTTTTTGTGTCCAAGTGGCACCGTTATTTGTAGAGAGATAGATACCGCTATCTGATGTTCCCGCAATAATATTATTCCCACTAACGGCAAGCGACCCAACAGATTGATTATTTAAAGCAGTTTGTATCCAACTCGCGCCGATATTTGTTGAGAGATAGACTCCATAATTAGATGTTCCCGCAAAAATATTACTTCCGCTTATAGCAAAGGAAAATACTTGTTTATTATTAAAATTTGTTTGAGTCCACATTAAACCGTTATTCGTGGATAAAAAAATACCGTTATCGGTGCCCGCGAAAACATTATTTCCGCTGACAGCAAGGGAATAAACATCTTTATGAAGCAATGTAGTTGGTTCCCAATTAGCTCCGTTATTTGAGGAGAAATAAAGATTTCCCGGACCGAACTGAACAGTTGTTGTCCCGGCAAGGATATTATTTCCGCTGGCGGCAAGAGAAATAACATTAGTGTTCGTCAAAGCGGTTTGAGTCCAGTTCAAGCCATTATTCGTTGAGATACAGACTCCGATATTTGTTCCGGCAAAAATATTATTCCCGAGTGTCGCAAGTGAAGAACACGACAAATTACGCAAAGTAGTTTCTGCCCAGTTTGCCCCGTTATTTGAGGAAATATAGACACTCGAAGGATTACGATAATCCGCAGTCCCCGCAAATATATTATTCCCAAGAGACGCAAATGTAGAGACTAATCTTTTATTGAAACCGGTTTGAGTCCAGCTCGAGCCTAAATTTGAAGATAAATAGAAACCATCTAATCTTGTTCCGGCAAAGACACTATTTCCGCTGACGGCAAGAGAAATAACATACTTGTCAGTCAAAACAGTTTGAGACCAGTTCATGCCATTATTCGTGGAAAGATAGATGCCATTACCGTAAGTTCCGGCATAAATATTATTCCCATTGACGGCAAGAGACAAAACAGTTTGATTATTCAATGAAGTTTGAGTCCAGCTAAACCCATTATTTGTTGAAATATAAACTCCGCTATTTTCTGTTCCCGCAAATATGATATTACCACTTACGACAAGTGAATAAATATAGTTATTTGTTAAAGAAGTTTGGGTCCAGTCAGCACCGTTATTCGCAGAGACCCAGACGCCGCTATAATATGTTCCTGCAAATATATTATTTCCATTTACTGCAATTGATAGAACAGCCTGATTATTCAAAGAAGTCTGAGTCCAGTTTGTGCCGTTATCAGTGGAAATATATACACCACTATTAAGCGTACCTGCAAAAATTTTGTTTCCGTTTACAGCGAGCGAATTAATATATTGATTATTTAAAGATGTTTGTGTCCATGTAATACCATTATTTGTAGATTTTAAAACGCCTAATCCGTCTGTTCCAGCGAAAACGTTATCTCCAATTGTTGCAAGTGACCAGACCGAAGTACTATCCAAAGCAAAACAAGTCCATGTATTACCGCTATTAGTGGAACGGTAGATACAACCATTATGCATGAACGGATCATACGTTCCCGCAAAAACATTGTTTCCGTTCGCGGCAATCGCCCCAATCCATCCCCCATAAATCCCGTCACATTGTACCCACTGCGCATTTGCGTTCTGCACCGGAAAAAGAAGCGCGAGCATTACCAATAACATTGCTAAAACAAAAATTATTTTATTCATAATGTAAAATTTAACGAATTAATAACATTTTCCTCGTCTCCCTGTACCCGTCCGCCGTCAGCCTGTAAAAATACACTCCGCTCGCAAACCTCGTGCCGTCAAACGTCGCCTCATATCTGCCGGCGTCGAGTTTTTCGTTTACGAGTGTCGCAATTTCACGGCCAAGCAAATCAATAATCTTTAATGAAGCATTTCCGGCAACTGACAACTGAAAACGAATAACTGTTGATGGATTGAAAGGGTTGGGATAATTCTGGCTCAATGAAAATATTTCCGGTATTTCAGTGCTGATATTTCTTATACTTACTACAACGGGATTATAATAAATTCCGCCTGTATTGTAATAAGTGCTGTTGCCGAATCCGCCCCATGCAATCATTCTATTCCCTGTCCAGACAGACGAATGATGCCAGCGGGCGTTTGGCGCATTTTCGGTTGTCATGCTTGTCCATGTATCTGTCGCGGGGTCATAAATCCCGCCAGAATTAAAATATATAGAACCATTATATCCGCCCCATACAATCATTTTGCTGCCGGTCCAGACTGCCGAATGCCAGTCCCTGCCTGAAGGCGCGTTAACAGTTGAAGTAGGCGTCCACGTATCAGCAGCGGGGTCATAAATTCCGCCTGTATTGTAATAAACTGTATTCGCGTATCCGCCCCATACAATCATTTTGTTTCCTGTCCAGACAGCTGTCTGCCATATTCTGCCGGCCGGAGCGTTATTGGTTGAAATAGGCGTCCAGGTGTCTCCTGCCGGGTCGTAAATTGCGCCTGTGTTATAATAGTTTAAAATATTATATCCTCCCCAGACAATCATTTTGTTCCCTGTCCAGACTGCCGAATGGTATTGCCTTCCCGATGGCGCATTAGCTGTTGAAGTCTGTGTCCACATGTTTGAGGAGGGATCATATAGTCCTCCCGTATTTAAATAGCTTCCGTTATATCCCCCCCAGACAATCATTTTACTGCCCGTCCAGATTGCCGAAGGGTAATTTCCGCCGGAAGGGGAATTTGCGGTGGCCGTAGGCGTCC
>JAPLFI010000132.1 GCA_026390755.1 Ignavibacteriota bacterium | reverse complement strand
TGCTTATGTATATCCTTATGCAAAATCCGTTTCTTCTCCGTAATCTTTCCCTTGCCGTATAATTCAGAAATCCGTTTATGCATATCCCTGTCATTCTCATTCCTCAGTTGTCCCAGTACGAAATCAATAATGCTCTTCGGGAAAATCCCGTCACGCTCATACAATCCGCGTTTCGCCTCAAGTCTGTCCGCTGATTCGGCGCAAGTAGCCGGCATTGCCGGAAAATCAACATCCTTGTTTTCATCTAATGATTTTCCTTTGAAATAATATTTTTCGGTCAGTTTCAGCGATTCATCCGCATGAGTAAATCCCCATTCTCCCGCCATTGCTATACCCGCCACAATCTGGTGTACGTTCGCGCTTCCGTCCGGTACTCTCAGCTCAATCGTCTGCATTGAATCAATCTTCATCGGCTCGCTTTTTTTGCCGGGATTGACCCTGTCAGCGAGGTTGCTCGTCTTCGACCATCCCAGCGGTACGCGAATCATTGCCTTTCTGTTAGAATCGCTCCAGAAGAACTGCGTAGGCGCTTCCTGGTTCGGCACTAATCTGAGGTATGAAGAAGGAACTGTATTCCCGAAAGCCGTCAGCGAATCAGCATATTGCATCAGACCTCCGATAAGTTTCTTTGAGTGTACGGTAAGGTCGCCCTTTTCATCCACCATCACGCTCTTACCGTCTTTTTTCAGTTTCAGGTGGAAGTGCATTCCGTTGCCGGCGTATCCTTCTTCAAGTTTCGGTGTGAATGTTGCTAAAATTCCGTGTCTGTATGCAATATTCCTCACGAGCCATTTTGCTATTACGATATTATCAGCCGCTTCTTCAATCGGCGTGGATAAAAACTCGAGCTCTAACTGCTCGCCCATCTTACCGTCGAGTTCCGGATTCGCGCTCACCATTTTTTCAATAAAACCCACTTCGCTGTGAGCGTACTTCACAGCGCCCGCGATTTGAGTAATCATTCTCAGCATTTCCGCTAAAATATTTCCCGATTTCAGATACGGCGCCGATGCGTGATATCCCTGCTGTTTCGGCGGGAAGTACATGTGATGTTCGGGATTGTATAACAAATAAAATTCAAGCTCACCCAGTGCATGCAGTTCAATTCCCGTATTCTTCTTGAATAAACTGCCCGCTTTATGCAGAATATTATCGGGTGTAAACGGCGCTAACTCTCCGTCGGCTGTTAAGTAACGGCATACTAAATCGAGTCTCGTCGGATTAAAAGGATTCAAAAACGCCGATTTATAAACCGGCACAACATATAAATCCGAAAGTCCCGCGTCAACCAATCCTTTGAAAAGCGATGAGCCGTCAACCCTTTCGCCTTCGGTCAGGACTATCTCTGCATTTTTTCTGTCGGGCAGAGGAATCCTCAGTTCTTTCAGCTTTCCGTCAAGAGCAGTATAATGGAAAGTGATGGTTTCAATCTCTTTTTCGTCAATTACCTGAAGCAAATCATCTCTCGTGAAATCTTCTTTTGGCTTGTCTAATAGCAAAGACAACGGATTGGTTAATGCGTATTTTCTCATATAATATGAATTGAATTATTAAGTATTATTCCCCGTAAATAAGGCTGATTTATAATGGACAATATGCTGTTTCTAAAATCAACTTTAAATGAAAATCGGCATAATAAATTCGGTATTGATTATTGCTAAATAAGTAAATACATTCCACTAATTCAACGGATTTTGAATCATACTCCCGGAGGAATTATAAATGCTAAATTTATACAAATATCGGCTCACGGTTATTCTGCTGTCAGTCGTTTTTTTGTTTATTTCGGACAGCCTGAAAGTTCAGTTCAATTTCTTTGACACAGTGCGCGTCCTTGCATCATCCCCGGTTTATTCATACGGCAATCCAGTATTCCAGAAAACTTCTGAAACAAAAAAATTATTATTACTGAAATGAAAACAAAAATTATTACATTTGCACTTGCGGCTATATTGCTGATTTACGGTAATTTGTTCCCGCAAGTAATAATTCAGCGTGTACTGCTGAACAATAACAATATTTCCGCGTATTTCCAGAATACGGGAATATTCAACCAGAATACAGCGGCTACAAATTCTCCCGGGCTTGAATGGCCTAAAGGCTCGAATAAGTTCGCCTGCTTCACAGCAGGACTCTCAATCGGATGCGGGATTGAAGGTCAGTACGCTCAAACAATGGCATCTTACAAAGGAGAGTATTCACCCGGTACATACATAAACGGCATCTACACGACAAATTCCGATTTCAAAATGTACCTTGTGAGAATGGGCGACAACGCGAATAATAATCCTGACTACGCAAACTGGTTCAAGATGATTCCCTACGGCGCGCCGTATAAAGATGTTAACCTGAACGGTCAGTACGATAACGGTATTGACATCCCCGGACAACCTAACTCTGGTGAAACAATTTTCTATTCAATGACAGACGGAGATTTAGCACAGCATTCCGTAGGTGAAGGTTTTGGAGGAGGAATAACTAATCCGCTGATGAAAGTTGAAGTTCATTTCACTGCCTGGGCATATAATACTGCCGGATTTGAAGACTTACAGTTTATTCGCTGGGTTGTAATAAACAAAGGCAACAAGAATTGGGATTCGACGTTTACGGGTATAGTTGTTGACCCTGACCTTGGAGATGCGAATGATGATTATATCGGCTGTGACACGAATCTGAATCTGGGATACTGCTATAATGCAGATAACAATGACATGATTTACGGTGCCAATCCCCCCGTATTCGGAATGGATTATTTCAGAAGTCCGGTAATAAAACGTGCAGGATTTCCGAATGATACATTAGGCTTGACGTCATTTACTTTCTTCACAGGCACAGCTTCAGGCGGTCCGCCTTGTGAGACCGACCCGAACGGAGAACCGGTTCCTGCTTATCACATGCTTCAGGGTTTGAAGAAAGACCGTACACCGTATATGGACATTACTAAAACACCTCCTAAGAGAACAAAGTTCTGTTATTACGGAGAACCGGAAACAAGTCTGGGATGGACGGAATACACCGGTTCAATGCAAAACTGCAACGGCGATACTACGGGAACAATAATTTCGCCAAATCCGCCCGGAGACAGAAGATTTATATTAAGTTCAGGACGGCTTGATTTCAAAGTACTGCCGAATGACACACAAACTATTATTGTCGGTCAAATGGTACAAAGAGGTTCCAGCAATAAAAACTCAATCACTCGTTTAAAAAGATTAAGCAAAAATGCGCAAACGATCTATGATTTGAATTTTGATGTAATTCCTACCCCGCCGGTTCCATATATCTATCAGAGCGTTACACCGGTAAATCCTGCGACCTGCGCTTTGAATATATACTGGAATGATGCGGCAGAATCTTACAGGTACTGGGATTCAATTTTTTATTTACCGAACGATTCTAATATATACGAATTCGAGGGATATGAAATTTACGAAGTGAATAAAAATCTGCCGGTAATAAGCTTGCCGGATTTCAGTAAACCTACAACGATTGACCCGAATCAAATCAGGCTTGTGAAAATATTTGATAAGAGAAATAATATCGGAGTTGTTGTGGATACACTGCCGACAGGCGTGATTATAAACGGTACCGAATTATATTCGCCTATGCCGATTGTACCGCCTTACGGGCTTGGAATGCCTTCGGAATTTCCTAATAACGGGCTCAGCCGTCTAATAAAAATTAACCAGACATTATTTCCGGAAAACTACGGCGGAATTTCCACAATACAATACGGACAGACGTATAAATATATTGTCGGCGCTTATGCCGTAAGTAAATCAACACACATAATGCGGGGTTTTAAAGTCGTCAGGACGACTCTCGGCTCGGCGATTTTTAATGCTTTGCCTCAGCCGTATTCAAACAATATTACTTTTACGTTGTATAACGGAGATACTATAAAGAATAACCGTATAGATTTCGGAGTTATTCCCGTGGTAGTAGGACAGCAATTTGTGCAGAGCGCAAAGTACAGAATCGTGTTTAATGCACCTGATACTTTGTACAGTATTTTAAAGTCAACAAATAACGGTGTTAATTATTCAGCCTTAAAGACGGGACTTAAAGTAACATCGGGGTATTACGGCAATGCGCACGATTCATCGCGCATTTTCGATGGCATACTTTTCAAAGTAAATAAAATAAGGTTTACGTTAGGCGGACCCGGTGCCTATTCAGGAAATGCTGGTGTAATCAAAGACCCGTCTTTACCGGCTGACAGCATACAGACAAGACTTCCGGGATGGGAATATTTACCCTATAATAATTACGTAACAGGAAGTAAGTAC
Organism: Ignavibacteriota bacterium; assembly: GCA_026390755.1. Lineage (GTDB taxonomy): Bacteria > Bacteroidota > Ignavibacteria > Tepidaquicellales > Tepidaquicellaceae > JAPLFI01. Next base: position 533 of record JAPLFI010000132.1, on the reverse strand, counting down.
CAAAGAGACGCATCAAGACCATGGCAGTCAAAATCTATGTCACTGTCATATCCGACATGGATGACATTTACGGCTCTGCGCTCGGCAATAACGACGGACGTTTTAAGAAAGGTGAAAATTGTTTTCTCGAATACAAATAAACAATACGCATACAGGTTCAGGGATACATCACTGGCAAGCGACAACTTTTATATTTATCAAGGGATGACACAAGTGCCGTTTAAAATTTACGATGCAGATTATCTTGATTCAAGTTCTGCGCCGAGGCAACTGAACTGCGCATTCCTTGAATCGAACGACGTACTGCCTGCAACGGGTCAGTGGACGCCGGGAGCCGATTCGCTCGGCAGGAAGCTTATTCTGTATATTTTCAGTTCGAATTACGATACATCAATTGTGACGCCATACAAGAACAGAAATCTGTTTTTACATCAGACTCAGTTTGATATTATGTATGCCTGGTCGCCGAGGCTTTTAAGCCCCACTGCAAATTTCAGCGAAGGTGATTCATTGATATTTTATCCATATACGGT
>JAPLFI010000562.1 GCA_026390755.1 Ignavibacteriota bacterium | reverse complement strand
CAAGCACTCGCGCGTCCGACTTGAAGCCGGTGCCAATGTTATCAACGATAAATTTAAGCCTTTTGACGTCTTCAATGTCGTCGTACGTAGTAAATTTTAGATAATCGATGATGTAAATAATTTAAAAAAATTATGAAATTATGTAAATTAATAATTATTTTTTATTCGTTAAGTATTCTTTCATTCTCGCGCTCTGATTTCTTATACGTTTTGTGAAAGCTTTTGTAAGACTGCCGTCTTTTAATAATCTGCGTGTACCAGTCCATACTCTCGCATTACTGTTCTTCACCATTTTAAGCTTGCCGTGATTCATTAATCGCATAGCCATCATGCCGTCTTCACTTGCCATAACGAAATCCGCGCTGCCTTCTTCATTCCCGAACTTTCTCGGTTTTTCCATTTTAAAGCCGTCCAAATCCCGCCCGAGTTTTGTAATAAATCCGAAATTAAAACCGAGAACGTTTATATATTCCCTTTTGCGTTTACGCAGGAGGAATAATCTCTCAGCCGCTATTTCATAAAGGGCAAGACCGGCTCTTGAAGTATTTTCCGGAGGGACAAAAGAATATCTTCCGTAAACACATACAACCCCTTTTTCTTTCAGCGCTTCAACCATCGTATCAGCCCATGCGGGCGGATAGAATGTATCGGCATCGGCGCAAAGATGGTATTTACCGAGTGCTGCGCGCAAGCCCGCCGCACGGGCGCAGGCTATACCCTGATTTTTTTCGAAAACAGATTTAATACCGAGATAATCAATAATATCCTGTGTTCTGTCGGTGGAATTGTTATTAACTAAAATAAGTTCAGTCTCATATTTTGTTTTCAGGCAGGAAATTGACGAAAGAGTCCGGAGAATGTTGTCCTCCTCATTCCACACGGGAATTACAATTGAGACCTCGGGCTTACCGCTTTTGAACCTGCTTAAACCGTTTTTTATTCCTTCAAGTTTTTCTGTTTTAACATCCTGAAGTGATTTGTAAGTGAATAAATGCGGTTTTAGCCAAACAGGCAGTTTAAATCTGTTCATGGTCTGAATTATTAGTTTTTTCTTTAGTTAAAAATTTTCTTGCGATAATAAATCCGTCAGAATAAAATTTATACGCGTAAATGAAAGTATTAAACGGGTTAATGTTCAGCAGTTTATATAATATAATATGTGATATTACAACGGCTATAAATAGTGATAAAAGAGATCCGAATGCGGCTCCCATTATTCCCGCAAATTTTATAAACACATAGAGTACGGAGATAGTTGTAAAGAAATTAATAATAACGGTAATGAAATTCAGGTTCGGTTTGCCGATAGCGTCAAGAAAGGAGCCGGACTGCCTGTCAAACGGTTTTAGTATACTGAGAAAAATCACTACACGCAGTACGGGAACAGAATCAAGATACTCGTTTCCCGCTATTACCTTTATTATTAACTCGGCGAAGATGAAGCAGGATACAAAGAACGGCAGAGTCATCGCAATCATAAGTCCTACGGAGCGTTCGTAGAGATATTTTACAGCCTGTTTTCCTTCTTTTTCCATCCTCTCGGCGCTTTTCGGGAATACTATTGAAGCAACGGAAAACAAAGGAACATCAAACAGATTCAGAACGCGCGAAGCCGCATTGAACGAAGCAACCTGTGCGGATGTCAGTAAACCGCCGATTAGAAATTTATCCATGCTGTTAGTAAGCATAGAAGTCATACTCGTGCCGAAAACAAACTTGCTGTACCGGAAGAGTTTGCCGACCCATTCACGGCTCAGATTTCTGCTGAATAATAAGTCCTTTTTTACGAACAGATAGGCGATAACAGATGAAACGGGAGCGACGAAAAGTAACTGAGCGATTACAAGGTGATGAAGAGCTATTTTGTATTTCAACAGGAAAACCGAGAGTATGAAGAGGAAAAAGGCACCGCTCCTGAAAAGCTGTGAATAAAAGATTCCTTTAAAGTTAAACTTTGCCTGCATCACCACAATGAACTGAGCAAACGGAGCGTAAAATAACATAGTAATCGTATAAAGGTACATAAGCGCAGGCAGTTCGGGTGAGTTCCATACCGATCCGAGGATGTTCCCCAATGAAAGAAACAGTATTATTGAAAGAAGTGTGATCAGGGCATTCATGAAAAATGAAGCGGTCAGAATTTTCTTGTATTCATTTAATTCAGCCGCCACAGAAAATTTGATAAACGCATTTTGAATGAACGAGGCACGGGCAATTTCAATCAGCGAAGTTACTGTAATAAAAAGCACCCATACTCCGAATTCTTCTTTCGAGAATATCCTGATAAGCATAAGGAATCCCGCGAATCCGAACAGAAAATCGGAAATCCTGTTCAGAAGAGTGTAGCTTCCCGATTTAAGCCAGTATGAGTCTTTTGCAAATTTCAAAATTTCCCGGTGTAAATTTCTGCCTTTTCCTGTATGATTGTTTCAGTGACCTTATTTTTTGTCATTTGTCAAGATTTTGAAATTATTATGCGCTGATTTTTATGCAATATTCTTTTTCCCCGTAGAAACTATTACAAATATACCCGAGAAAACAATTATCATCGCAAGAACATCCATAAGAGTAATACCGTGTTCATTAAGTCCTAAGCTTTGAGTGTCTAAACCAACACCTTCGAGATTGCTGAAATAAAATATTGTAAATAATTCAAAGTTAGGCGGTGCTGGTAAAATAATTATTGCAAGTCCAAAAAGAACGCAAAGAATACCGATAATATATTTTGTGATATATCTGACTTTTCGGGCGCTGGCAATCTTAACTGCGTCTTCGCTGTCGAAATCAGAGTCCCTGAGGAGAATTTCAAACTCATCGAGGGCTTTATCCCTGCCTAAAAGTTCGGTATCAATTTTCTCGAAGTCTTTAATTTTCCCCTCAAAACTTTTCTCTTTTGACAGCTTATGAATTTTCAGAGAATAAGCCATTAAATCTTCACTGTTGAGGTCAAGGTCGGATAAAATATTCACAAGATCATCAAGCATACTTTCTTTCGACTTTGTATCATCCGACAGTATCTTTTCAAAAATGCCGAGTTTCCTTTTAATATCGGCATCTTTACCTTTACCTGCTGTAAAAAGAGACATTAAGTAATAATTACTTTCTTAAAATACTCGTATGTAATTTTCAAGCCTTCGGCGCGGGTCACTTTCGGTTCCCAGCCGAGAATTTCTCTTGCTCTTGTTATATCGGGTTGTCTTACTTTCGGGTCATCAACCGGAAGTTCCCTGTAATCAATTTTAACATTTGCTCCTGTAAGTTTAAGAATTTCTTCGGCAAACTGTTTAATAGTAATTTCATTAGGATTGCCGATATTGACTGGTTTTGTATAACTGCTAATAAGAAGCCTGTAAATACCTTCAATCAGGTCATCAACATAACAGAATGAACGCGTTTGCGAGCCGTCGCCGAATATCGTCAGATCTTCGCCCCGCAGAGCCTGTCCGATAAAAGCCGGCAGAGCCCTGCCGTCATTGAGCCGCATACGGGGTCCGTAAGTATTAAAAATTCTCACAATTCTTGTATCAACTCCGTGGAAAGTGTGATAAGCCATGGTAATAGCTTCCATAAATCTTTTTGCTTCGTCATAAACTCCGCGCGGACCGACAGGATTGACATTTCCCCAGTATTCTTCCTGTTGGGGGTGTATCAGCGGGTCGCCGTAAATTTCCGAAGTAGAAGCTATGAGGAAACGAGATTTTTTCTCCTTCGCCAGACCGAGGAGATTGTGAGAGCCAAGCGAGCCTACCTTAAGCGTCTGAATCGGCATCTTCAGGTAATCAATCGGGCTTGCCGGAGAAGCGAAATGAAGAATGTAATCCAGCTGTCCGGGAACGTGAACGAATTTTGTGACATCGTGGAAATAGAACTCAAAATTCTTAAGAGGGAAAAGGTGCTCTATATTCTTCATAGAGCCTGTGCTGAGGTTATCCATTCCGATTACATGGTCACCTTCTTTTATAAATCTGTCGCAAAGATGCGACCCGAGGAAACCGGCGGCTCCGGTAATGAGTACTCTTTTATTCACTGCATGTAAAGTTTAATTTTTAGCAATTGTTTTAATTTAAACAAAAATAGCAATACAAATAACACATTTTTTAATCTTATATTTAATTAAAATCTTGCAGTTGATATTATTTCACGGATTGAATTATCGCTTGACAAATTCGGAAAAAATATATATTATTGTTATTAGCAAGTAATATAAAAGGAGATTACATATATGCCCGTTTTTGAATATCAATGCAAAGAATGCGATACAAGATATGAAGTACTGCATAAATCATCTGAAAATAAAGATGTTGTAAATTGTCCTGAATGCAAATCTACAGAACATATAAAGCTGATATCAGCATTTTCTTCTGTTAATTCATCTCCGGATATCAGCGGATGTTCGACAGGTTCATGCGGAATGCCATCCTACGGAGGCGGATGCCAGGGCGGGATGTGCGGTTTAAATTAGCAACATAATTTTCCCTCACCCCCCGGAAAATATAATAAACATCAAATCGGATATTTAATTTTTATTAATTCAGACTGCGGGGATGAGATATCTGTATCAGTCGGTTTAAAAATTGGGCGGATTTGAATCTTTTTCAGGAGTTTTCCGTACACCGAGAGACAACGAAATTTAAAAAAAAGTGCTAAAAAATACTTATTGATTTTCAAGTTTTAGTTGCTTATAATTAAGTATATTTTTCGAAAAAAAATCTAAAAAAATCATCCTTCTAAGGATAGAAAGGTAATGCTATGAAAAAGACTTTAACTGTTTTCTTAATGCTTTTAATTGCCGGCTCGGTTTTCGCACAATACAGAAGCGTTAAAAACAGTAACACCGCAATGGAAAACGGTACGATTTCCGGATCAACGATTTTCCGTCATGCAACACCGATGTATGACAATATTCTCCAGTACCCCGGCGAAATACCCGGTTCATCAACTTTCTGGGATTATCAAACTAACGGATCAAGTTTAAGCAGTATTATAGTCCTTGGCGATACAGTAATAGTTTGCTGGCCGGCATCTGACTCCAGTGATGCTTTGGGTGCAACTTCCCGTCTCGCTTATTATATTTACAGTGATGACAACGGAGTTACATGGTCAAGTCCGTTTGCGCTTTCATCACTGCCTTCACGTAGTTGTTATCCTGATATGAGTTATTTTTACAGTCCGACAGTCGGGACTAACGTTGTTTTGTCAGGAAGAAAATATAACGGTTCAACATCACTCGGCGGAGCCTGGGTTGATGCGGCATTAGGACTTGGTTCATTTACATCGGCTTATGCTCCTCCGGTCGGAAAAGATATATTTGGCGCTTATATGGGGTCAAATATTTACGGCGGGATTTACAGTGCAGTGATTTCCACGACAATAGGTGATACACTCTTTTTTGTCAAATACAATGTCAGTACAAACACAATGAGCACTCCGACCGTTCTCGCTGTAGCGCCGAACGGCATAGCGCTTAACGTCAGGTACCGTTTAGCCGCGAGCAGTACAGGTTCGAATGTTTTCGCAATGTGGTATGATAATACAGTACCCGCTTATGCTATGAGATATAAGACTTCGACCGACGGCGGAACTACATTCGGAGCATTAGGTTCACTCCAAACGGCTTTTGGGTATGCCGGAGTTGTTGACGGTGATACATGCAGTCCGTGGTTCGGAATTGATGCCGCATTTAAACCCAATACAACAACCTGGGGAGCGGTATGGAGTACACTCACTCCGACTCAAACCGGGCAAACAGCGGGCTATAATACGGGCTGTAAAATTCTCTTCTCATCTCCCGGAATCAACGGCGGATTTCCGATTCAGGTTGCGGGAAGAAACAATATGACAATCATTTCCGACACAAATTTATATTATCAGCAAGCCGCTTTGCAGGTAGGCGTTACGCCGGTTTCGCATCCGACTATTGCTTATTCTGCTGACGGTTCAAGAATCGTTGTTGCTTTTTCGGCATTCCAGCCGGGTGATAGTTTAGACGGATTTAATTTTAATGACATTTATGTTACTTATTCCGATAACGGCGGACTTAACTGGGCAATACCTGTTAATATGACGAATACTCCGACCTGGGACGAATTATATCCGGTACTTTCACTGACGGGAAATACAAATACGTCATTTAAGATGAAATATCAGGCGACACGCGGTCCGGGAAGTTCAAGTTTCACTAATAATGCGCCGGTTTACAGGGTTTACCACGCATATAAAAGTTTCAATCCGGCAAACGTTGGCGTGAATCAAATCGGCAGTACCGTCCCGGGTACATTCTCGTTAAAGCAGAATTATCCGAATCCGTTCAACCCATCAACTACCATAAGATTCGATTTATCGAAATCAGCACTGGTAACTTTGAAAGTCTATGACCTTACAGGCAGGGAAGT
>JAPLFI010000593.1 GCA_026390755.1 Ignavibacteriota bacterium | reverse complement strand
GACCTTAAATCAGCGGAAGATAATTATAAAAATTTCAGGGAAAATATTTTCAGCGAATATAAGGTGGGAATTGTGCACGGAAGAATGCTATGGTACGAGATTGAAGAAGAAATGAATGCATTTAAAGACGGCAAAACGCATATACTCGTGGCTACGACGGTTATCGAAGTCGGTATTGACATTCCCAATGCCACAATAATGATTATTGAAGAAGCGCAGAGATTTGGACTTTCACAGCTCCATCAGCTTCGCGGGCGTGTCGGCAGGGGAGCGGAGCAGTCGTATTGTATTTTCATCGGAAAGAACCTCGATGAAATTTCACGCAAACGGCTTAGTATTCTGTGTGAAACCGGAGACGGTTTTAAGATTGCTGAAGCAGATATGGAAATACGGGGACCCGGGGATTTTTTTGGAATCCGGCAATCCGGTATTCTTAACTTCTCCTGTACAGATTTAGTCCGTGATAAAGATTTACTGAATTACTCGAGGAAACTTGCTTTTAGTATAATTAAATCGGACCCTCATCTGCGCTCACCGGAAAACATCACCATCAGAAATAATTTATTAAAAGAGTATAAAGATGCACTTTATCTTATGAATATTTCCTGAATTTTTAAACCCCGTAGGGGTTTCCTGTTAATAATGTTCTTGCACTATATTTAATACACGTTTTACGTTTAGAATTAGCTTTAATTATCATATTTTGTATTGAGTTAATTAACTTATGGACAAAAAGACTTCAAAAATTGAAATCTTAATACCGCTTTTTACAATTATTTCGGATTCCTTATCTGTGATATCCGCTTTCATATTTTCTTACTGGCTGAGATTTTATTCCCCGTTTCAGTATCTTTTCCCGGTAGAGAAAGGTATTCCTCAGATTGAAGTTTATTTGTTTTTTATACTTGCCACTATACCCGTCTGGATATTGACTTTTCAGGGATATAAAATGTACAGGCTTAATAGGGTTGTATTTATTTTCGATGAATTTTTTATAATATTAAAGTGCGTCACTATCGGGATTTTAGTCTCGCTCGGAATATTATTCTTCTTCCGTGATTTTCCGTATTCAAGAATTGTATTCTTTCTTATCTGGGCTTCTTCGGTAATCTTTGTGACAATCGGCAGATATATATTGCTGAAAATTGAAAAGACTTTATACAACAATAATATTGGTGTAAAGAAAACAGCGGTTGTCGGTGTTAATGAAATGTCGGATAAAGTTTACAAACGCATACAAAAAGATAAATATACGGGTTTTGATGTTTTAGGATATTTTGCCGGAGATGATGCTTATACTCCGTATGATAAGGGGAAAACTTTTCTCGGTACTTATAACGACTTACCCGAAAAGATACGCGAACTCGGCATACAAAAATTATTTGTTTCTCTGCCGTCGGATGAGCATAAAGACCTTGCGCTGATGCTGAAACTTTGCGAAGGGATTAATGTAGAATTTCTGATTATTCCTGATTATACCGGCGTTATTACAAGCCGTCTGAAGCTGATAGAAATTGACGGAATACCGTTTATGAGGATTAAAGCACTGCCTTTCAATATATGGGACAGGATGGTGAAAAGGGTATTCGACGTAATTTTTTCTTTGGTTTTTATGTTTCTCTTTTCTCCTTTCTTTGTCATAATAGCTTTGCTTGTAAAGTTTACTTCGCCCGGACCTCTCTTTTACAAACAGGAGCGTGTCGGGATTGACGGAATTAAATTTATGATACTGAAATTTCGTTCAATGAAACCTGATGCCGAGCCTAACGGACCGCAGTTTGCCAAAAAAAATGACAACAGATACACTAATATCGGAAAGTTTCTGCGTAGATACAGCCTTGATGAAATTCCTCAGTTTATAAATGTTCTGAAAGGGGAAATGAGCATCGTCGGACCGAGACCTGAACGTGAATATTTCATCAATATTATGAAGAAATCGGTCAGCAAGTATCTCGAAAGACACCGCGTAAAATGCGGCGTTACCGGCTGGGCGCAGGTTAACGGGCTTCGGGGACCTGAATCTCCGATACAGCCGAGAATTGATTACGACATTTATTATATCGAGAACTGGTCACTTGTTTTTGATATGAAAATCATCGCAAAAACGGTGAAAGAGATGTTTCTTTCTGAATCGGCTTTTTAGACCGTTCAGAGAAGTTTTTAAAAAAAAGTTCTGCGCAGTCGTGCGTTGCAGGTTTTACTATAATTATTTATCTTTAAACAATTAAATATTTAAGATTTGATACCGGTAATAGTTTTTTTCGGTCATACAATATTTGCATGCTGGGCTTTCTGTAAATCTTTTCAGTCCGACGGCTTGGTGCAGGCAATTCTCAATGTTTGCTTTATTGTTATATTATTTACCGTCGGATGGACAATATCCGACCTGCTTGTTGGTTTTGTAATATCGGATGCGGGTTATTTAATAAATCTCCCGACGAGTCCTTCGTCCCTTCTTTTGCTTAAAACCACGGGATTTATTAAGATGCACGGTGTTACCGGCTCTCTGCAGATTAAAGATTCAGTTTCTCTTATAGTGCTTACTGTTATCGAGTTTTACTTTTACAGATTTTATTTTAAACAAGCGCCGGCTTCCGCGGAACCCGCTTCCAAAAAAGTTCTGCGCAAAAAAGATGAATTAATCTGAAAACATTTTTTAAATATATCATATTTGTTTTTTTATTACTGATAGTGATATCTTTCGCCTTCATGCCGTATAGTAAAATGGTTAGCAACACGGTCAACCGGGGGAAGATAGTACTTCAGTTTATAACGTATAACGGATTCGGAAATAACCTGTACATTGATAATGTGATTGTCGGCAGGAAAAACAACATTGATATAGCGGTTACTTCAATAAACAATATTCCAATTGATACTTCTGTAGTTCCCGATACTTCGGCTTTCTATATAATGCCGCAGGTTACTGTTTCAAATATCGGATTAACAGGTATATCAGCATACAGAGTTATTATGGAAATAGGATCGGTTCAATATATATCTATACACGATTCAACGGCACTTGCGGCTGGACAATCGGCTAATGTCACTTTCGACAGTCTGCTTGTAACTCCCGGAACACCGCTTGATATTATGGTATATACCTCTCTTGCGAGTGACACGAACCATTTAAACGATACACTTAAACAGTATTCAATAATACTCGCCGGATATCTGAGGAATGTATTGTTTGAGGAGTTTACATCGGCAACTTCACCGTCATCGGGCAGTCAGAACCTTTATCTTGATTCGTTTATCAATAATAATTTCTCCCTGCTCTGCGCGGTCAGATATCATCTCGGATTTCCACAGCCCGGCATTGATTCGATGTATCTTCAAAATCCTTCTGAACCGGATGCGCGCAGGTTATTTTATTTTATTCAGTCTGTACCGCAAACCCTGGTGGACGGCAATACGAGAATGCCCCTGCCGTATTCGATGGATTCTAATTTATATATGCCGTTAATCAGCAGGCTGTTAACAGGTACTCCGGTTTCTATTTCAGTTGTCAGGAGGGATATAAGTCCGGATTCAGTTTCTGCTGACGTTAATATTTCGGTGAAATATCAGCTCCCGATGGGTGACTACAGTCTCATGGTCGCGGCAGTTGAGCGATATGTGAATTATTCTTCTCCGCCCGGTGCGAGCGGAGAAACTGTTTTTTTTGATGTCTTTCGGAAAATGCTTCCCGATACTAACGGAATACCATTAAGTTTATCGCCCGGAAATTATCAGTTTTCTCTTAATTATCAAAAAAACCCTCAATATGTTGATTCTTTGATTTATTTTGTGGCATTTGTGCAGAATAATTTCACCAGAGAAATTCTTAACTGCGCAAAAAGCAGGAATTATACGGGTAATTTCAAACCGGCGCACTTTACACGCAGTACAAAGGTTAAACCGGATTTTAGTCCGCTGAATACATTTCGCACATACAGAGGTAGAAGTTCCCGTTCTGTCAAAGCAGATACAACTTCATATTTTGCTTTTCAGAATTTCGAAGGTCCATTTCCTCCGCCGGGATGGATTATTTCGAATTCTGACGGTTACTTAACTTTTGAAAAGGTGCGCGGAGTGAACGGAGTATCTTTAGGGGGCTCGAATTGCGTAAAAGTAAACTTCTACGATTACTATAATATCGGGCAGAAAGATACGTTAATAAGCGTTGAAGTTGACAGTGTCTCAGCCGGCGATACGTTATATTTTGATTATGCTTATGCTCAGTATCTTTCGTCGTATATTGATAGTTTAGCCGTCAATATATCAACAGACGGCGGAGCAACATATTCTAATATATTCAATAAAGGAGGTTATGTCCTTGCAACATCATTAGCAACCACGCTTCCGTTTGTACCTGCAACTGCTTCTGATTGGAAAACGGTTGTTATTCCGATGACGGGAATCATCCCCCCCGGAAATCCGTCCGTTGTCGTTCCGAACGCTTATGAATTAATGCAGAATTACCCCAACCCTTTTAACCCAAGAACCACTATTGCATACAAAATTCCTTATGATGTGAATGTGACAATCAAAATATATGACGTACTCGGCAAAGAAATCGCCGTTCCCGTAAATAAAAAGCAAACAGCGGGTTCTTACAGATTTGAATTTGACGGAAGCGGATTATCATCTGGTATATATTTTTACAGAATTACTGCTGGTGGTTTTTCGGATGTCAAGAAAATGGCGCTGATACGGTGATTTTACACGAGAGTAATTTTTGTTATTTCAGGCGGACAGTTTAATCTTATCGGAAGACCAACGGTACCTATCCCTCTTGATACATACATCTGTGAATCTCCCGAGCGGTACAAACCTTCAATATATTTATTCACCGTGGCGGCAATAGAGAGATTCACTCCCGCGAATTTTGCGAACACTATCTGTCCTCCGTGTGTATGTCCGCTGAGAATAAGGTCAAATCCTTTTTGCGATAAATCGTCAAAGACGTATGGTTTATGGCATAATAAAATATTCGGATTAGCAGTGTGATTTATATTTAATGTATTCAAAGCTTCGTCCGCATATTTAACCAGCAAAGCATTATTGTTAACCCCGCTGTCACGGGTATCTTCAATACCCAGTATATTTATGAACTTCCCTTTGATTTCCACGGTTGCGGAATTATTTCTCAGCATTTTTACAGGGGTTTCGTTGATAATTGCATCTGCAATGTAATTTGCGTCGTTGAAATAATCGTGGTTTCCCAGTGTGCCGTAAATTCCGTATTTGGATTTTAAATCCCTGAAAGCCTTTGTGAAAGGAATGACTTCGGTTTTCTGAGAGTTAGTCATATCGCCCGGAATTAATATT
>JAPLFI010000528.1 GCA_026390755.1 Ignavibacteriota bacterium | reverse complement strand
TTTTCCCATATAAACGTCGAGTTCGGTATCGGGTTTATCAGCCATGCGGCGGATCATTTCGTAATAGTACCTTGACGCTCCGCCGTATTTCTGAATACTCCATATTTCATAATCGTATAAAATCCGCATCAGATAAGTGATTAAGTGATTAAGTGTTAAGAAAATACCTGATTATATTAAGAAAAATAGCTTTATTAATATTATTATGAAATTGAAATAAGCCCGGAAAACCTGCAAAAAACTTTTTTATTATCTGCTTATAGCCTGCACTGCTTTAATAAGAACATCGGGCTTATGAATAGAATCGTAAACAGGCATTACTTCTTTTCCGGTTTCAAATAAACCATATACTGCCATTTGAGCAGTCCTGACAGAATACTCCACCGTAAACACGCAATCCTTTGGCGCTTCGGCAAATTGTCCTAAGAATGCAAAATTAGTCGCTCCTTTTGGCAGAACGTCAGGTCTGTCACCAATTTCTCTCGGCATAAACAAGCTGTCAACGTAAGGCATTGCCACAGGAATACAGTTTACTTTTCCCGCTTCCATTACCGGAGTCATTAAATTCTGTACCTTCAGGTGATACCATAGTTCTTCAAGCATCTCTTTACCAGTGCATTCTGCCATAGTTTTATTAACAAAATTCCCTTTTCTGTCGGGATAGAGTCCATAGCCCCAGAATATCTTAACATCATCCGTCTGATTCGGGAAATGCGGCTGACGGGCAATAACAATTGACATCAGCCAGTTGGAATCAGTCATTGTAATCAATCCGCCCGTTCCGTCAACATTACCTGAAAAGTTTTCTATATAATCATGGAAAGTGCTGTCTTTTAACGTAGCCGTAAATGAATACCATTTCTGAAGGTCAATATTATCGCAGAAAGGATCCGGATTTCCAAATGCTTCATCTTTCGCCGCAAGTTTTTTCCATAATTGCCATGAGCCTGCCTCTGCTAAACCTTTCAATTTTGCGGGGCTGTTATAAGTTCCGTTATCGGTGCTTTCGGTAAGCGATCCATTTGTAAAGAAAACGTAATCATTTTGCCGGAGTACAATTTCATTTTTATCTTTCAGATGCAAAACCGTTGCTGTTTTTTTGTCTGCTGACAGGTCAAAGTCAATGTCAACGACTTCCACTCTCAAATCAAAATGCACTCCTTTTCCTGTCAGATAATTTTTCATAGGAAGCACGACAGAATGGTACTGATTGTATTTAGTGCGCATAACACCTCCTAATCTGTTAAGCCCGTCCACAAGGTGAATAAAGCGCTTCATGTATCTTCTCATTTCAGCAAGACTGCTCCATTTCTGAAATGCAAACATAGAAGTCCAGATATACCAAAAATTAGTTGTAAAAAAAGCCTGGTCAAACCAATCTTCTATCCTTTTATTCCCTAAGGATTTTTCTGAGACAAAAGTGAGCTTAAGCAATTCGGTTTGCTGATGGAGATTAAGTCCGTAAGAAGAAACATCGAGTTTTTTACCGTCTTTCAAAAGCCTTGCCTGAGCATTGGAAACGAATCTTTTGTTAAAATCAAAAGATTCATCTCTTACGGATACTTCAGGATTTTCAAAAGAAGGGATATAAGAAAGCAGGTCCCAATAGCACGTATAATGCATTTCATGCATTCTTCCGCCTCTTACAACAAAGCCTTTTTCAGAATCGCCTGCTCCGTCAAGCGCGCCGCCCGGGATTCCGTCTTTTTCCAGTATATAGATATTGTCACCCGGTACACCCGCATCTTTTATAAGGTAAACGGCACTTGCAAGAGAAGCTATTCCGCTTCCGATTAGATAGACTTTCGAATCTTTCGGGTTTTTGTTTTTTACCGATTTCATATTAATTATTTTTTAATTTTAAAGTAATTTTATTTAAGAAATATCATACGTATTGTATCTGCGTAACAGCCTGTTGCAATTCTGTAAAAATAAACTCTGCCCCTCTGTTTTATTAAATTTAGCCATATTATTTTGTGAAAATCATTTTCATCAGATTGCTGAATTCATTCGTCATTAACTTATAAAATACACCCTGCGTGGATATTCCACACTACCCTAAACCACTTAATAACTCGTAGCCGGTTATCTTTAATTCAAAAGCATCAACGCCTAGCGGTCAATAATGTCATACACAAGAAGTCTCACCACTCTCGAGGTAATTCATATCAGATCCTCGTAACCGAAATAAACTGATTCTTATAGTTTTGAAGTTTAATGAAAAGTAATTTAATCTTAGTATATGCCTGATTTTTTTTGTTGTAGAATTCCATGTAATTATCTTTGTGCTTCCAAGTTCGTATTGATTGATGTATTACCCCATACACACTATGAGCCCATTACAGGCTTATCCGCCATGAAGCAAATCATTTTATAATAATAATTTGACGCCCCTCTGCACTTCTAAATACTCCATATTTCATAATCGTACAACACTTCATAAAGAAGTAATATGTTCTTCTTTATTTATAACAAAATCGGCGAGAGTGTCATCTTCCTGATGGAAAAGACAGATGTCATAATAATGGAAGGATCCTTTATAGTCTTTTATATATTTATAGAATTGACAGATTTGTCGTTTGTTTGATAAATCTGTTGAGCAGAGAAGTCTTCCAAAATTATCATAATATATTGCTTTATTATACCCTGTGTCATAAAGTATATCGAAGGTTGCAAATGGGTCTTCGTTCATTTCTTTTAGATAAACACTATCATATTCAAAGAATATAACAGGTTTTACTTTTTTTATAAATTTTAATCCGCCTCTTATTATTTTAAAATCGTTTCCATCGGTATCAATTTTAAGTACTTTAATGTTTTCTATATGATTTTGAAAAATAAAATCATCGAGCGAAATAAAATCTGTAAAATCCTCAGTATCATTTCCTGACGTTCGGGCAGTTCCTTCTTCAGCAATTATTTTACCTTTTTCCCTGGTTGAAGTTTCTCCAAGGAATATTTTAAACAGATAAATATTATTAAATAAAGATGAATTCGATTTTAGCAAATCAAAGTATTCGTCAAGTCCCTCAATACAATATACAGGGTTAAAAACATCGGATGATCTTAACAATGCCAACGTATCACCAATATTTGCCCCAACATCAATTATTCCATAATCGGTAAGCTTTTGATTAAGGGCGTTACAAATTCTGGGGAAATTGCGGGAGTATAGTGGATATTTTCTCAAGTAACTTTCAAGCTTATGTCTTTTGTTAGCCTTGATCTTAAAATTGCCAACAGTAATTTCCTTAATTTTTTGCTTATTTAAAGGTTTTTCTTTCTTTATTCCTTTATATAGTTTTAAACCGATGTTTTTTAAGTTCTCCATATACAACACAAATTTATTTTAATAATGTACAATAATAAGCAAAATATTTGTTTATTAACACGAAAAAACAACGATTTATGTGAACACTTAGATTTTTGATAATTCATAGCAGTCAATAAAAAAATATAATGAAGTTATTAAACTGAATTCCAGGCTGGCGAAAATATAATATAACCGAGGAGCTACTTATGAGATGGGTGCAGATTATTACAAGGCTTAACAGGATTACGAAAAAGCAGTTTACTATAACCCCAAATATCACATACAGAGATAAAGATAGTAAGAAAACGGACTATCTTAATTACACAAAATAGTTTTTTATCTGTAACTCAAATCCCAGACACCTGTTGATCTTACCGTCAGCAGATAAGCTCCTGTTTCAGGAACTTTAATTTCTTTAAGTCCTTTAAATTTTCCTGTTACATCAATAATAGTGGTAACAAGGCTGCTTCCCTCAGGATTTCTTAGATCAACTCTGAAAGCTCCTAATCCTTCGTGAGTCATTTCAAACAGAGCGTTTCCCTGATTTAAATGAATTATTTGAGTCTTGTTATTATCGTTGGCCACCTTGTACTCTAATTTATACTGAACCTGATTTCTATCTGCCGCTTCCTTGCGTTCATCATCCGAGCTAACGCTGTCAAACAAATTCGTTTGATTCGAAATCAACCAATAAACCAATGCGATTAATGCAAATACAAATATAAAGCTAATAAATATTCTACTTTTTGAATTTCTTCTCATATATTCTCCCTTTACATGAATATAACTAATAATTTCCTATACATCAATAAAATTACAAAACCGATTTCTTTTTCATATGTACGCGAGAGATACTGTGTTAATATTTAACCCAAAAACATACAGAATACTTTTATTTAAGCAATTCCCAATATGTTGGAAGGGCATGTTTTTTATATGCTATTCCGGGGCATTAATATGTTTATATCAGTCTTTCCATGTTTCCAATTCGTTTGGTCTATTAAGTAAGCCTTGGTATTTTTTCTCTAACTGGTATTTTCACTCTGAAAATCCAGTTAAAGAGAAAAAAGCGCTTGATTTTTATAAAATTTTTAGTTATAATACCGCAAAACAATGATATTAAAATATTTGCGCAAAAAAATTTAACTCATGATATAGATAATTAAACGCTCCAATTATTACTTTAAATAAGAAATGTAAATTTTAAACGGAGGAAAACAAAATGAAAATTATTATCTTAATTTGTGTTATTATCTTAACACTTGTTAATACATGCTTGCCGCAAAGTGGATGGTTCACTCAATATAGCAACACCACTCAGAACCTACGGGATGTGCATTTCGTAAATCAATATACAGGATGGGCTGTCGGATGGTATAA
Organism: Ignavibacteriota bacterium; assembly: GCA_026390755.1. GTDB lineage: Bacteria > Bacteroidota > Ignavibacteria > Tepidaquicellales > Tepidaquicellaceae > JAPLFI01. Next base: position 4,102 of record JAPLFI010000528.1, on the reverse strand, counting down.
TACGATTCGAAAAACAACAAACGGAGGGATATCCTGGCTCTCGCAATTTGCCACTCAAGATGGTTATTCATGCTGTTATTTTTCTAATGATATGACAGGGTGGATAGGTGGAGGTAGTCAATCTTCGAATATATCGTATATTTTCAAAACAACAAATGGCGGAGATAACTGGTCAAGTCAGTATTATTCTTCAAATTCCGGAATGATTATGAAAATTTGGTTTTCAGGAAGTCTGAATGGATGTGCGGTTGGTTTGGGAGGTAAAATACTGCTGACTTCTGATGGTGGACAAACATGGTTGCCAAAAAATTCCGGGGTGAGCACAAATCTTTTAAGTGTTTGTTTCATAAATCAAAGTTTAGGCTGGATTGTTGGAGATGCGGGTGTTATTTTACGCACAACAACTGGCGGGGCTATTTGGTCTCCGTATTATAGCGGAACCACTCAGAATATAGAGGGTGTTAATTTTATATCCCCACTAATTGGTTTTGCAGTTGGTTATAATGGGGTTATTATAAAGACTACAAATGGTGGTGAAACATGGATTTTAAAACCCTCTGGAACCACTCGTTGGTTAAATTCTGTGTGTTTTATTAATAACAACACAGGGTGGGTATCTGGCGGTGACTATTATACTTCGGGAACAGGTCAAATACTAAAGACAACAAATGGAGGGGAAAATTGGTTAGGGCAAACAATTCCTTCTGTTCCTTGGTTGGCGGATATTCAGTTTATTAACTCGGAAATCGGGTGGGCAGTCGGCAGCAGTGGTACTATAATTAGCACCTTAAATGGAGGATTACCTTTGCCTACTGCTCCGAATCTAATATTTCCTTCAAATAACGCTATAAATGTTCCGGTTAATACAACTACGAGATGGAGCCAGGTTACTAATGCAAGGCGTTATACAGTTCAAATATCTACACTACCAAACTTTGTTGTGATAACTGATTCTATCACGGTAGATACAAATTTTTATAACGTACCCTACGGAAAATTAACGAATGCAATAACATATTTTTGGCGTGTTAATGCCTCAAATGTAAACGGGGCGGGACCATGGTCAACAGTTTGGTCTTTCTCTACTTTGCCTACAGGTATTATCCCTATTTCAACTTCAATTCCGACTGAGTTCAAGGTTTTTGATGCATATCCTAATCCTTTTAATCCTGTAACAAAAATTAAATTTGATGTTCCAAAAGCAACTTCAATTCATATATTTATTTATGATATGACGGGACGCCAGATTGATAAACTGTTTGAGGGAACTATTTCTGCTGGCACTTTTGAATCAGTATGGAATGCAGATAAATTTAACTCAGGTGTATATATCTTTCGTTTTGTTTCAAACGAGTACAGTGTTTCAAAAAAATTAATGCTGTTAAAATAACAGAAGAAATAATAAATATTTTCTCTATAACAGGCAGGTTAGTTACCTGCCTGTTTTTTTTATTATAAAACCGATGTAATGATAAAATCTTTCATTTATATCTCCGCTAATTTTCAATCCAATAATTCCACTTCCGTATATTAATGTTGTTATCATACTTCGAACAAATAAATCTATAAAAATAATGCTGATTTTTGGTATACAATAACCGACAGTAAATGATATAAGGGCTACGAGTAAAACCAATAATTGTTTGTGATCAAGCGGTTGCATTTTAAACCTGATAAAAATGAAAAGCCATTTTAGAAAATTAAAGATAAAAAAAGATAAAACAGCCGCAAATGCCGCACCGATTCCACCAAACCAGTATATGAGAAAATAATTTGAAATAATGCTTACAGTTAATAAAACAATGTTGAACAGGGCATCATATCTAAACCTTTTCGAACTTCCAATTATCTCGGAATTTATCCCGACGGAGACATCAATCAGTATTGCAAGACCGATTAAAGGAAACATCATAAAATTTTCTATGTATTCTGGTTTCTTAATCAGGTAAAATAAATTATCTTTATTAATTATAACACCGATATAAATCAAGCAACCGAATATCAAATTGATTAAAGAAGATTTTCTGTAAATATCCGATATTTTTTCTTTGTTATTGTTCTTCCATGAATCGGCTATCATAGGCACGGTAATTTTGCTCATGGATCTCATCGGGATGTAAATTACAGCCGCGATATAATAATAAAGAGAATACGCACCAACAACAGATAAACCAACAAACGAACCAATCATTAATACGTCAACTTTCTGTCCCACTAACATTGCCGCACCCGATAATAAACTGTAAAACCCGTATTTCAATAATTCAAAAAACCTTTTCGGGCTAAATTGTTTCAATGGCAATATTAATTTAAATTCTTTTAAAGAAACAATTTGTATTAGTACCATAAAGCTGCAAATTCCATAAGACGAAACAAAAAGAGTTATGAAATAATTAAAGTCGATTATTTTAAATATATACAATAATATTCCGACAGTAATTATTAAACGATATGCCACCTCTCTAACAAATGTGGCAAAAATTGATTTAAGAGTAACGCGGACTAAAATTTCAAATGTAAAAAAGACCATTGTAAATAATGATAATGGTATGACTTCAAAATAATATTGCAGGAATAAATAAGAGTTCTTTATATAAAAGCCGATTATTACAGGTCTCAAAAACACGTAAAGTGTTGTAACAATAATAAATCCGCTTGTACCTATTAAAAGTGTATACAATAGAAGACCGTTGTGATATTTATCGTTTGTTTTAAGTATCGGGAAATATCTGTTTATTATGTTGTACAATCCCACTACACCGAATTGCGAATAAACGGAAGAAACACCGACCAATAATTGTACCAGCCCGAATTGTTCGGAAGAAAAATAAAGCGGAAACAAAACGATTAAATTTATATAACCTAAGGCAACACCAATGTATGAGTAGAATGAATTATAAAAGGCTTGTTTCTGTACTACTCCCAATTTAAGCCTTGTCCTCTTTCAGCTTTAATAAAACTGTTTTATAATCATCGTCCAGCAGTGATTTTTTGCTTAATACCGGACTTATCAGATTGGCGGCGTAAGGGAAAGTAAGAGCTTTGAACAGAAAACCGTTTAATTTTCTTTTCGACAGAAGATGAATGCTTTTATCGTTTGAATATAGATTCAGATTAAAACGCCCTCCGAGTATTTTTAACGACTGTTTTGTATAAATTGATATATGCTGACCGTGATCTGGTCCATAATACCACCATTCGCCTGGTTTCGGTTTGTGAGACGGAAGTAAATATGTACTGAACATAATACTGTCAGAATATTTCAGCATTTCTTCAGTTTCTTGTATAGGGTCTTCGAGGTGTTCAAAAACTTCATAAGCCGTCAGCATTTCATATTTTGCTTTAGCAGTTTTTGCGTCAGCCGCCTCGAAATCCTTTGCGAAGAGATTATCGCAGTACTTATCAGACCAGTAGAAATCAAATCCCGCATCTCTCATCATTCGTACGAATATTCCATATCCCGCCCCGTAATCAACAAATTTCCCTTTCTTGTTAAACTGAAATTTAATTACCGCCCTGGTCGGATTCAGCAAATCAATGTTTCGTTTTAGCAGTCCGATGTCGCTTTGTTTAATCGCATCGCTGTATATTTCTTTTAACCAATAAGGGTCTTCTGTCTGTATAAAGCCGCATTTACCGCAGTTGAAATATTTTATGTCGTATTTATTCAGAATTTTTGCCGAGGCAAAAAAATCCGAATCACACATGCATATTTTACACTTCATTCAAAAAACTAATTTGTTCTTCCTCTTTTTTCTTTCAGTTCTTAGTGAGCCGCTCTTCGCTCTTATTATAAAAAAAAATTCTTCCCTGCCTGCGGCAGGCAGGTCAGTGACTTCTCTTTTAACACTTAACACTTAACACTTAACACTTAACACTTAACATTTCTCCGTGTTTCCTTTATCAGACTGTTATTCCTAATATGGCATCTGTTAATCGCCCGTCTGCGGATTTGTAAAACGGTATGCCTAATATTTCGTAAGAGTCGAAATTAATTTCATACCTGAAAGTCTTCATCGTATCGCTTTTTTCCGCTTCGAAAGAAATCAGCAGAAACTCCGCTAATTTCATTGCGTCTTCCCTGCCGTAAGAAAACCCCGTT
>JAPLFI010000615.1 GCA_026390755.1 Ignavibacteriota bacterium | reverse complement strand
CCGCAGAACAAAAGGGTAACAAAATATTTATTCCTTCGATTACTGAACATTATTTAATTGAACATTGTTTATTGTTGCGATTTCGGGTTAAGATTAAGCAGAGGCGTAAGTTTCTGATCGTACGGAGTAATTACAATCGTGTTGTTTTTTGAGTTCATAAGGTCTTTAAGCGCTTCGATATACTTCCACTGCAGATACTGAGGATTAATTGTATTGGAGATAATTTTTTGCGCTTCGGCTATTCCTTTTGCTTCAACCTGTTTTCTTTCGGCTTCCTGCTTTTCTTTCTGCAGGACGTAAACCATTTGCTGTGCCCGTTGCTCGGCGGATATTTTCTCGTCAATCGCTTCGCGCACTTTTCCCGGAAGTTCAATGTTTCTCAAAAGGATTTTTTCCATAAGTATTCCCTTGCCCTCGAATGATTTTTCGAGGTTTTTAGAAATTTGCGAGATAAAATCCTCGCGTTTTGTGGAATACATTTCCGTTGCGGTGAATCCTACCGAAACATCTCTTAAAGCTGTCCGCGTAGCGGGACGCACAATTTTTTCCACGTAATCAATGCCGATGTTCCGAAGTAAATTCGGGGCTTCATTTTCGCTCAGCTTGAACCAAACTGTTACGTCAAGTTTCATGCTCAGACCGTCGGATGACAGCACTACAATAGCGTCATCGCCTTTTACCGCACCTTCATCTTTAACCCCTGACATTGTGTATGCCTGAATTTTCGTGTCAAGTTTTTCAACTTCAACAAGCGGATTTATGATATTAAGTCCGCTTCTGAGAATGTTATCCTGTACGTTTCCGAACAGCACCGGAACGCCGATATATCCCGCGCCGATTTGAGATACGGAGGCTGCAATTATGGATATAATCATCCCTGCAACCATAATCATCTGAAGTGTGCCTATTGCCTTTATTGCCTGCTGGTTTGAAGAGTTCTGTTTCTTGGCAACTAATAGTATAATAAATAATACTATGAAAATAAAAAAGAGTGTAATCATAACGATGTTTTTTAAATTTATAATTATTTTTACTTAAAACTTAACACTTAATATACCTTTGTATCTGGAATTATCCTTAATAATTCTTATTGCTTCCTGAAGCTGAACATCCGAGCTGAATCCTTCTTCAATCTGTTCTTTCTCGGCAACCAGCATCTTGTTAATCTCCGTCGCAATACTCTTTTTAATTTCGTCTGTTGCCCTGTCCATTTCAATATCCTTTTCCCTGCTTAACTCGCCTTCAATCTTATTCAGGTATTCGGTGTACTTTTCAGAATAATTTTTCTTCTGTGCAATTTTTTTTAATTCATCTACTTTTTTATCCGCCTCAGACCGGTAAAGGAAACCGGAAGCTGTTACGAAGTTTTTAAAATCTTCAGAAACATTCCCGGGCGCGCGATAGACTTTTAATCCGGGATTTTTTGCGAGGTAAGCGGTTGCGTACTTAAAAAACATATCTTTCATCAGTAAGGCAAAATGGATTTCACTCTCCGGTTCTGTTTTCACTTCAATGTCGGGCGAGATACCGCCGTTGGCATATACTGTTCTGCCCCCGAGAGTCTTGAATTCTTTTTGTTTGAACGATTCGGGGATAAGAAAAACACCGGATTTATTTTCTTCAAAATAATTCTTCTCCTGAATCCATCTGCCGGAAGGAGTAAAGTAACGCGCATTAGTAATCTTTAAACGCGAATTATAATCAAGGTCTTTAATCTGCTGTACAAGTCCTTTACCGAATGATTTTGAACCGATTATCACTCCGCGGTCAAGGTCCTGAACGGCTCCTGCAACGATTTCCGAAGCGGAAGCTGTTCCGCCGTTAATCAGAATTACCACAGGCACCTCGGCAGACACCAGAGGGTCTTCCTTTGAAAAAAACTTTTTCTCGGTATCTTTTGTGTTTCCGCGTGTTGTCAGGAGTAAACTGTTTTTCTCGACTAATTTATTCAGTATTCCGATTGCGGATTCAAGCAATCCGCCGCCGTTGCCGCGTAAATCAAGTATTAACCCTTTAAGCTCATTTTTTGATTTGAGTGTCTTAATCGCGTTTGCGACTTCATTTTCTGATATATTCGAGAACCTGTCAAGCCGTATGTAAGCAATCCCTTCTTCAGGATTGCCTAAAAACCCTTCGTAAGATACGCTTTTCAGAATAATTTCCTGCCTTGTAAGATTAAAGTTCAGAGGTATTCCTTCTCTCTCGGCATTGATGTTAATCTTCGTTCCGGCTTGTCCGCGTACTCTTCTGCGAATGTCTTCAATCTTCATCCCCTTCAGTTCAACGCCGTCTATTTGTTTCAGTACGTCTCCCGGGCGCAAACCTTTACGCTCAGCCTCGTATCCCTGCATTACATCGGTTACAACTACGGCTGTGTCGTTTATACTGATTGAAATCCCGATGCCGCCGTATTTTCCGCTTGTAATAAGTTCAAGGGCATCCTGATTTTTATCGTTATAATAAACAGTATAGGGGTCGAGGGTTTTAAGCATTCCTTCAATGCCTGCCTCAAAAAATTTATCGGCGTCAATCCTGTCAACATAGTTCAGCGCGATTTCCTTGTAAATCTTGCCGAAGATATCCATGTTTCTGTTAATCCTGTCGTATATATCATACGTAACCTG
>JAPLFI010000464.1 GCA_026390755.1 Ignavibacteriota bacterium | reverse complement strand
TACCGGCAATACTATAAATGACGCAATAATTACTTTGATGAATGAAAATAAGATCAAAGATTACGATAAAAATGATTTTATTCTCAGCACACTCCACAGAAGGGAAAATTGGGATAAAGTAGCGGATTACTCGCGTATTCTGAACAGATTGCTTAATGAAGGTGTAACGAAAAGGAAAATCCTGCATCTGCTTCATCCGAATCCTGCAATAAGGGAACAGTTTTTCGCGGGACTCGGCGGTAAAGCAAATGAAAATCTTATTATTTGCGACCCGATAAACGACTATTTTCAGATGCTCGGCGTAGTGAGGAAGAGCCATTCAATAATTTCCGATTCAGGAGGTCTTCAGGAAGAATCGTTGTTCTATAACATACCGTGCGGTATAATGCGTATAGTTACCGAACGTCCGGAAGTTCTCGATAAAAATGCCAGGCTTCTGTCGTTTGACTTTAAAGCGGTTTCGGACTTTATTATTTATTCTGAAAAATACAGAGATTCAAACAAAGAAGAATTTGATTATACTTTTGGACGCGGAAATACAAGCGAACTTATTTATGATATTCTGAAAGATTATTATAAACTGAATTAAACGACTAATACCTACTTATATTCGAGCAGAGGCAGTATTAAACGTGACGGATAATTTTTCCCGAAGTATAATTTACCTTTGAAGTTTTTCATGACCGGTAATACAAACGGATTTGACCGCAGGAATTTATTGCCGGGTCTTGTATCAAGATTATTGATAACCACCTTAATCCTGCTGTCTTCGCTGAATTTATGAGCGAAAGAGTTTCCTTCCGCCGTAATATTTTTTATTGTATTGAGACCGGCTTTTCTGTCCGTGAAATTTATACTCGTAATAAAAATATTATTACCCGATGAAGTCTGCTCAAATATTTTAATATTAAACTGGCATGTATTATTATCAGAACTGTAATACATTTCCGCATAAGGTATGCCGGCAAAGCTGTAATCATTTTCAAGCGGCTCTGAACGTAAAACGATAGAATCCCGCACAAATCCGGAATCGAATTCCGCTCCCTTAAATTCAAGATTAACAGATTTCTCGAGCGTAAGAGAAGAATCTTTAATATTGTTCGATAAAATATAATATTTTTCATTTTCGGCAGAAGATTTCCGTGAAAGCCGGTTATCCCTGTCTAAAAACAGGTTGAAATTTTTCGTAAGAGCGAACGGATTATTTTTGGAAGAGATCAAGAAATATTTCCGTAAAAGTTTATCGTTAATGTATGACATCGAGAATGAATAAGTAGAATCTGATAAACTTTTATCGTCACTTTTGAGATAATGGCTAAGCCAGCTTTGAATCAGTTCATTATGATATATCTCGGCTTCCTTGTAGCTTGAAGAGCCGTGTCCGTTAATTGGTCCTAAAAAAACCCTGTGCTCACAGGAAAAAGAAGGAATACTATTTATTATGCTGTTTGATGAAAAAAACAAGTCGCCCCAGGCATTTGTAATAAGTACGGGAACCGTGCAATTTCCGATTAAACCTGAGAAATCCCTCTCCGGCGGCAATTCAGCGTTAAGGCTGTCGAAAAGACCTTCATCCGATTTCAAAATCCATTCCCGGTATTTTTTGACTTTATCGCTGTATCTTACTTTAAAATCTTCATAGCCAAGCGACCAGAGCAATGTCATCTTTATACTGCCGTTAAGAATCCAGTCGGATGCGAAATCAGGCGACATCAGGTCAGAAATTATACACGTTACTTTTAAACCGTTCGAGCATGCCATAAGAGAAATTATTCCTCCCTGCGATGAACCTACAATGGCAATTCTTTCAGGATTAGCATAGATGCCGTTTTTAATGTAATTTATTACTTCGAAGAGGTCTTTCATTTCAGTTCTGCTGATCAATTCTGAAACTCCGTCTGAGAGACCCTGTCCCCGCATCCTGTAAGTTACCGTATAAAAACCGTTAGTTGCGCTGTATCTTGCTGTAAGCGAACTTACTTCACCCGGTAAAGATTCTCCGTAGCCGGTACAATACAGAATGCACGGTCTTTTCGCGGATTCTGTAGTATCCTGAATAAATTCTGTTATCTCAAGCCTGACACTGTCACGCATTTCCAGATATTTTATTCTGCTGAAAATATTCCCGCCAGAATCATAAGTCCAGTTCTCCTGTGCCGCAATATTATTTGCTGTTGCCGCAATGATTAGTAGAAAGAATGTAATATGTAGTTTCATAGTATTATTGTAAACAATAAATATAAATATATTATTCATATTATTAAAGCTATGAAATTAATATATTTAT
>JAPLFI010000558.1 GCA_026390755.1 Ignavibacteriota bacterium | reverse complement strand
TTAAGATATGCTGAAAGTAATTACACCTCATCTGTAAATTATCCTCTAAATTACTATTATCCGAAACTTCACTTTGAAAAGGATTTGCTTTATTCTTTAGGAGAACACCGAAGTTCTACTGATTATCGAAATTTCAACAATGAAATTATTGCGGGGGAAGGGTGGTTCTGGCGTGAAACGCAGAGAGGTAATTCTGTTTCAGATACATTCAGCACTCCTCGGTTGAGTCCGGTTTCACAAAATTGCTTTCTTAAAGTATCCGCTTATCCGAATTCATTTACGGATTCAATTTTTAATGAACATATGCTAATTGTTAGGGTCAACGGAAGCGTTATTGATACATTGAAATCGAATGATTATAACAGAACAGATACAACAATATTATTCTCGAGTTCTCTTTTATCGAATTCATCTGTAAATCAAATATCCGTAACATATACAGGCGCGGGAACATATCCGGGAAGGATGTTCTTTGATTATTTTTCTTTGCAGTTTCCAAGTAATTTCACACTTCAAAATAATTCGACTTCATTTAAATCAGGCTCTGCAGATTCTGCATCCAGGATTTTTAAAATCAATGGTTTTAATCCTTCGACGGATATAAATATCTATGATGTAAGAAACTATATTCGCATAATTTCTAATACAGCTGTGTCTGATACACTGTTATTTACAGGAAAGGGAAACGGTAATTTTGAAATTGCAAATAAATATATTACGCATAAACCGTTGCGGATTAAACAAAAACAGGTTCCTAATTTAGCGTCCGGTTCGAATGGCGCCGATTACTTATTAGTTTATAATAAGCAGTTTGAATCACAAGCTGAACAATTAAGGCAATATCGAAATTCTCACGACGGTTTCCGTTCGATTAAAGCGGAAATTGAAGATATCTATGATATCTTTAACTACGGAATGGAAAACCCGATTGCTGTCAGGAATTTCGTTCAGTTTGTTTATAATAACTGGCAGATGCCAAAAGTTAAATATCTGATGCTATTCGGCAGAGGTTCTTTAGATCCAAAGAAAAACATGACGGGTTCTCAATATTATCAAAATTTCATTCCTGTTTATGGAAATCCTCCTACTGACGGATATTTCGGGAATATCAAACCCTCTACTTTTACTTACTATCAGCAGATTTCAACAGGCAGGCTACCGGCTTATACAGCTCAGGAAGCGCAGGATATGGTAAATAAAATAATTGGTTACGAACAGCAATCAGCGCAACTTGAAAGCTGGGTTAAACGATTTATATTTATTACAGGCGGGCAGAACAGACAAGAGCAGATTCAGTTCGCAAACCAGTCAAATGCGTTTATAAATTCATATATATATCCGCCGCCGGTTTCCGGTGAAGAGATTAAAATATACCGCAATGATTCAAGCGGTTATGTCACATATAATTATCAGGATTCAATTAAAAAAGCTATTAACCGTGGTTCGTTAATCACAAATTATATCGGACATGCGGCAAGTAATACATGGGATAACGGACTGGATGACCCAAATGTTTTGACAAACCAATCTCGTTTACCGCTCGTTCTGAGTATGACGTGTTTTACCGGAAAAAACTCGGAAACAAACAATAGAAGTTTTGGTGAAAATTTTATGTTTCTTCCTAATAAAGGCGCTTTAGGTTTTATCGGAAGTACGGGCTGGAGTTTTTCAATGTCGGGTAACACGTTTAATGGCTATTTATTACAGGGTTTTGCACAGGACTCTTTACGCAGGATTGGAGATATTATCCGCCATGCATCTATACAAATGTCCCCCGATTCTTTAAGTTTTGCGGCGAGAAATACTATTAATTGTTATAATTTATTGGGTGACCCGGCTTCGAAATTATTAATGCCGGTATTTCCCGAATTCGACATACAACAAAATGATTATGCACTGTCGAATCCGTTTCCGTCAACAAGAGAAAATATAACATTAAAAATATATCCCAAAAACCTCGGTACTCATGCGGATTCATGTAAAATCAGGTATCAGTTGTATAAGAATAATGCAAGTTACAAAATTAAAGATACCGTTGTGTATAACTTTCGTTTTATTGATACTGTTAATTATACTTTTATGATTGATTCTGCGGGAAATTACGTTATGAAAGTAACATTAGATATCGAAAACTGGTATCCGCAGGAACTGAAAACGAATAACAGTATTTCAATTCCCATATTACTTAAAAATATTTCATTTGTTCCTTTAAAGCCGATTGATAATCAGTGTTTAACAAATGACACTGTAGAATTTACCGGAATAAACCCAAATATTGACCCGACTATATACAACGTCAAACTTTTATTGCGGATTGACACAACGCGAATATTCAATTCTCCTTTATGTCAAACTTATTTCACTTCGAATATAAGCGGTGTGGTGACTAAATTTAAAGCCCCTGTGCCAATTCTTGATTCAAACATTGTTTATTTCTGGCAAATGAATGCGGTGATTAATAATACCGATACAACGGGGTGGTCTGAGGTCAGAAGGTATTCGGTCCGAAATAACATTTCTGATAACAGCGCTGAGAACTTTCGCAAATCCCTCTTTATAAATAATTTCTCTGACAGTAATTGCTCCGTAAAAAAAATTAATTTTAATCAGTATTCCGCCGGTGAGTTAAACAATATTTCCGCAGGCAATGGCGGGCTAAGCATTAACCGGTTTACAGGGAATATTTTAGCGCAATCGTGGGGAGGAAATTTCTATGATGCGAGCTTTTTCATCTTGAATCAAAAGCAATTTATGCTTATTGATTCTGCTTTCTGGGGTGGTCTTAATGTTATTAAATTGAGTAAATTCAGCGGAAAATTGCTGGAGATTAAGCATTTCAGATTTACAACCAATCAGGCAAACGATTCTCTGTTAACATACCTTAACTCATTCAGCGATAATAATATAATTATAATTCTTAAAGCAATACCCTCGTTGACTAATTTCGGTTTAAATAGCAGTGTAAAGGCACGAATTAAGTATTTTGGAAGTAATTATGTTGATTCCGTTAATTTACAGAGTTATTCCCGCTGGAGTTTTATAAGTTATAATTCGAATCCTCTGCCAATAGTATCAGAAAGTTTTATTAACCAATTTCAGTCATCCCCGGCTATCAGCGAAATGAATCCTCAGTTTTTTTATGATTCAGCTTTTGTAATCAGTACTTTTGGTCCTTCGAAAAAGCATTTGTCATTAAACTGGGATCAGATTATTTTTCCGAATTCCTTTTCTAAAACAGATATTTATGGTTTAAACAGAAATAATCAGGAAGTACTTTTGTTTCCCGGTTTGCAAAATAATAGTATTATCAATCTGGACACAATAAGTTC
>JAPLFI010000050.1 GCA_026390755.1 Ignavibacteriota bacterium | reverse complement strand
AGCATTCAGTATATTAGCATATTCAAAGTCTGCCTTCATAATTTTCAAAGCAACCAGATAAACCACGCTTAAAAGAAGTCCTAATATGACCGGCAAAAGTACTGTACTTATATACCCCATTGCCTGAAAGAATATTCCCTTGGGATCCATGAATTTCTCGGCGCGCTCAAGAGCTACCTTCGCATCTTCTTTTGACATCTTACCATTTTTCACCTGCTCTTCCATCTGCTGAGTTACTTTCTCTTTCTGCTTATCCATAATCTTATCAACTAACTGACTGTCGCGGTAGAAAAGGAATGTTGATATTAATCCGGCAACTATCATGATAATAAGCGGTAATAACCAGTAATTTTTCTTATGCGTTGCGGCTATAGTTTGAAACGTTTCGCACGGTTCCGTGAAGATTCCGGTTATTGCATCCGACGAACTGAGGGGCTGTATGGCTTCGGCTTCCGGATTTTCCGGAAGGTTATCTGTGTTGATTTCGTCTGTCATATAATTATTGTTTTAAGTTTAATTATTATACGTAATTTGAATAATTAGTTACGGTTTTTTGTATAGTTCGTTTTCTGCAATGTATTGTTCTATTTCAGGAAAAACAAGATATTTTATTGACCTCCCCGCCGAGGCACATTCCCTGATTTTTGTTGATGATATTTCAAGCATAGGCACATTTGCATACTTTGCTTTCTCCGAAAATTCAGCGTCAACATCCTGAACGGTAAATCCGGGGCGATTCATAACAATCACTTCCGATAAGGTAAATAATTTACCAGGGTCTTTCCATTTCGGGAAGTCAATCAGGTTGTCAATACCGATAATAAGATATAGTTTCACGAAATCATTTTTATAAAGGTCATAAAGTTTTTTTATCGTATCTACAGTATATGACTTTTTTCCCGAGAGTGAATCGGCAATTTCAATGTTGCAGACTTCAAAGTTCGGGTCGCGTTCAAATGCTATTTTTGTCATCTTCAGACGGTGTTCGGCGCTCAGCAGGCCTTTCGACTCCTTCAAAGGAGGAACTCCCGACGGGATAAATATTACTTTATCCAGCGATAACTGTTCCCGCATATTCTCCGCAAGTATGGAGTGTCCGATATGCGGCGGATTAAATGTTCCGCCAAAAATCCCGTAGCGTTTCAACTTTTCATGACCTCTCTAAAATTAGATGGGGATCCCGAAACAAGTTCGGGATGACAAGATTGTATCCGTGATGACAAGATTTTGTTCGGGATGACAAGATTGTGTCCGTGATGACAAGAATGTGTTCAGGATATGGCAACATCATAATTGCCCTCCTCTAATACTGCCTTATAAATATTTTCAATTTTCTTCACCATTGTATTCTCCTCAAAATTAACTGATAATTTTCGAGCGTTAAAGGATAATCTGCTTCGCAATTCTTCGTCACCCAATAATTTCTCAATAGCCTCAACCAATGAATTCACGTTCCGCGGGTCAATAAACAACGCAGATTCCGTTTCGTTTATTATTTCCCTCAGATTCGGTATCTCACTGCAAATCAACGGACATCCCGCCGCCAGCGCTTCAATCATCACGTAAGGCATTCCTTCCCATAAAGTAGGAAATACAAATATATCAAATAACGAGTAATATTTAATTAATTCGGTTTGCGCTCCTGTAAATATTACAATGTTCTCCAGTTGGCTTTGTTTTACAATCAGTTTTGCGTTATCGAGCAGTTTTCCGTCACCCACAAGGACAAACTTAAGATGCGGATATTTTTTCGTCAATATTGAGGCGGCTTTAATAATGAGACGCTGGTTTTTCTGAATATCAAAACGAGAGATATTACCTATTACAAAATCTCCCTGTTTTATTCCGAGCTCTGCGGCAAATTGCTCATCACGCGGAGGGAATTTGGCAAATCGCGCCAGATTAATTCCGTTATTAATCACAACAGATTTCACCGGGTCGGTAATCTTAATCTTTATCGCGGTTTTCAGGTCAGACTCTGTTTCGCAAATTGTCATATCGGTAAACTGCACAAGGAATTGCTCTATTGTTTTTGTTACGATATTACGAATTATATTAAACGTGTTAAGGTAGTGTATGCCGTGTATTGCATGAACCACTTTTACTTCGGGAATATGTTTTTTTGCGAGTCTGCCGTAAAATCCGGCAACTCCTCCGTGTGAATGGATGACATTAAATTTTTCTTCCCTAACGAATTCCACGAGCGGTTTTAAATATTTCTGTCTGAAAAGTTTCGGCATATTCATGGGCTTGAACTTTATGCCGCGGTTTTTACACTCTTGTTCAAATACTTCTCCTCCGCGAGCCGCAACGCAAACGTCATAGACAGATTTGTCTATACCGCCGGCTACGGATAATACATTTATCTGTCCGCCGCCTATAAATCCACCGTCTATAAGCTCAAGTACTTTTATCATCTTTAAACCCTAATATTAGTTTCAAAATACGGAAATTAATATTTTTAAACGTTACCAAAGTCAGCACTCCAAAACGGAGAAACAAGTAAACCCTCAGCGCAGTATTTTGAATGATATTATTGTGCAATTTGTAATACAAAAGCTGTGATTCTTTCGAATGGAAGTACGTATCAGATGAAAATGACTTGTTTACATTTTCGCCTTTGTAGTGAATAATGTCAGCTTCTGTCCAGAAAATCACTCTGTGTCCTTTATTTCTGAGTCTCCTGCAAATATCCGCATCTTCATAAAACAGGAAAAAGCGCTCATCAAATCCTCCGATTTCTTCAAACACACTTTTCCTAATAACGAATGCCGCACCGCTCACCCAGTCAACTTCCCTTTCACGCGAATAAAATCCTCTTATTTCCGGTATTATTTCATTATTGATTTTTTTAAACGCTTTTTCGGCTTTTTTGTTTTTAATTTCATTAACAAAATTATTTTCCCTATACGCTGAAAGCTGAAAAGAGCCGTCAGGATAGCTGAGACGCAATCCGACTGCGCCAAAAGAATCTTT
>JAPLFI010000325.1 GCA_026390755.1 Ignavibacteriota bacterium | reverse complement strand
CCCGGTATGAAAACAAATGCGAGTGCAAACAAACTGCCGAATGTGCCGCTCGCCCAGGGTATATAGCCGGTAAACAATGCGCTTGAAAAAGCCGAAGTAAAAAAATCAATTTTTATTCCGGGGTTCAGAATTTTCTTCTTTTTAATCAGAACTATTTTCGGCAGACCTTTCTCCATCAGAACTTTTTCAGCCTCATTTGAAATTTTCAAATTTTCTCTCGAAAAAATAAATCAGACCGGTATAAAAAGTTAAAGCGGTGACAGAAAGCATTACAATATAATTAACGGGTGAATCATATAGGAAATCGCTTATTTTCAGTGTATCGGTGTATCCGAATGACGGGAGAACGAGCAGGAACAGAACGACAAAGATGTAAGTCATTTGGAAAAACGTTTTCAACTTGGAAATAAAAGAGGTCTTCATTGTTTTTCCGTTATATTCATCGTAAGAACGGAGCAGTGTAACCAATAAGTCTCTTAAAGCTATAATAACAAACATCCACAGCGGCATAATACCCAGAGAATAAAAGAGCGCGAATGCGAAAGTGGTGAGCACTTTATCGGCAAAGGGGTCAAGAAATACTCCGGTTTTAGTGACTGACTTGAATTTCCGCGCATGCCAGCCGTCGTACCAGTCGGTCAGCACGGCGATAAAAAAGACGATTACGGAAAGAATCCTTAAATACTTATGTCCGTAATCGTCTCCTCTTAAAAAAAGAAATAAAAAAACCGGTGACAGTATAATCCTTACAAAAGACATTAAGTTTGGGAATGTCATATCACCGAATTAATAATTTAATATCAGAATGGTAAATCGTCGTCGTCATTCTTTGGTCCGGAGGGTTCCATAGGCTCCGGCATGCCGGATGACTGTGCTCCGCCGCCGGCGGCTTTTGAATCGAGCATAATTATATCAGTCACATCAATATTCGTAAAATACCTTTTAACACCGTCTTTTTCAGAAGTTGTAGTTCTTATTCTGCCTTCGAAATACACCTTGCTTCCTTTTTTAAGGTACTTGGAACAGATTTCCGCAAGTTTTCTCCATGCAGTAAGATTATGCCATTCAGTTCTTTCGACATCATTACCTGAAGCGTCTTTATAAGAAGAGCCTGTTGCGAGTGCCATAGTACAATACGCATCGCCTTTTTCAGTGTATTTCAGTTCCGGGTCTTTTCCGAGTCTGCCGATAAGCATGACTTTGTTGAGGTCTTTAGCCATAATAATAATAATTTAAGTTAGTGGGTTTAAGAGTTTATATTTTACTTAAGTTTAAATTCAGAAAGTTTAAGCCTTTCGAGAATATAGAATTTCGAAGGCGAATACACAAGGAAATCAGTAATTTGATTTTTATTTATTTTCTCCGCCAGAAAAAGCTTCGCCGTAAAAGCGTTCGATTTAACGTCGTAAGCATAAACAAAGTCCGGTGTCAGTATATAGAGTGTGTTATTGAAAATTGATATGGAAATGATTTCATCGGATTCAACCGAGCGAATGAAGTTGCCAAAATTATCGAATTTAAAG
Organism: Ignavibacteriota bacterium; assembly: GCA_026390755.1. Taxonomy (GTDB): domain Bacteria; phylum Bacteroidota; class Ignavibacteria; order Tepidaquicellales; family Tepidaquicellaceae; genus JAPLFI01. The sequence goes on along the minus strand of JAPLFI010000325.1, from coordinate 1,055 downwards.
ATAGAATTCTTCTTCCTGTCGAGAATATACAAACTATTGTATCCGTCTTTTATTATTTTAGAAGGTTTTATTAATGGAATTTCTGCCGACTGAAATCCGCCGAAAGACTGGAACGGAGCACCGCTCTGAGGATAAACGACTATCCTGTTATTATCGCCGTCAATAAGATACAGATAAGGATTAACGAAGACAGAGGCAACGGGTGTCTGATATTGCAAAGCAGGCGGATATGTTTCCGTATTAGTATATATTGCCGAGATGTAACTGAGGTTCAGGTCAAATCTTTGCAGTCTGTAATTTTTTCCGTCGGAGACATAAATATCAAGTCCGGAAGAACCGTCTATATAAGTCGGCGCATCGAATTCTCCGTTATCCCATCCCTTTCTTCCCACTCTTCCCAGTATATTCAGTCTGTCGTCTATTTTAATAATTTCATTATTCACGGCGTCGAGAACATAGATTTTCCCTTTGCCGTCCGTTGTCATTGAAACCGCACCCTGGAAAAAGGGGGTTTCTGCCGAGCGGAAAAGCACGCTGTCCTGAAGCGAGTTCGCAGGAGCGAATAATAAATTTATTAAAAGTAAGAGATACATAATGCTGCGTACCTGACGGTACGCTTTTTTGTTATCATTTTATTCTATAAATATTTTGTGCCTAAGGCACATTTTTTGTTATTTAACGGCAAAGCCGAAGATTGTATAAAACAACTGCGGATAGACACCAAAAACAAATGTCCCGGCAATTGCAACAAATAGCGCAAATACTCCCAATGGTTTAACCTTCACCTGTTCGTATATGACGGTATCATCCGCATCGCGGAACCACATATAAACAATTATTTTCAGATAATAATAAATTGCAACAAGGCTAAGGAGTATTGCTACTATTGATAGCCAGATAAGCTTTGCTTCAATAGCCGCGAAGAACAAATAATATTTGCCCCAGAATCCCGCAAACGGAGGAATTCCTCCGAGAGAGAAAAGAAATACGGTAAATACCGTTGCGAGCACAGGATTCCTTTTGCCGAGTCCTTTATAATCATCTATTGAAATATT
>JAPLFI010000353.1 GCA_026390755.1 Ignavibacteriota bacterium | reverse complement strand
GCAATTTTTTGCGAACTTGTCGTACCGCCGTCCCATATATTTTGTTTAAGGTCGAGAGTTATTTGATATCTGTCTTTTGCGGGAATTTCGGGTTGAATTTGCGGATAAATGAAAGTCATTCGCGGCACGTCGGATTGATACGACGTCTGACCTTTCAGAAGAATCTGAGGATAATAATTAACATTTAAATTTTTCAGCTTTAAATCATTAACCGTTTGATTATAGCCGCGCTGTTTCGTTGTCGGATAGTTATTGTATGCTATTCCATAACATGTTTTCAGCGTAAGGGAATCGTTGCCGTTGCTCTGAGCCCGGGAAAAACTCATCGGAATCAGCACGAATAATGCAAATAAGATAAACATCATTAACCGCAGGAATGCTGAAACGAGTGACCCGGAGGATACCTTAGCATGACAATGTCCGTAAAACAGATAATTAAAATACCTTTTCATTTTAATCTGCTTTTATAGAGTTTATAATAAATTTAGAGACTTCCTTTTTTCTCGTTTCGATGAATTCAAAATATTGCTCGTCATTCATTGAAAACAAAATCTGAATAACGGGTCTCGCGGCAGAAGTTATTCTTTCTAATGCCTTTTCGTCAGCTATCTCAGTATTGCCAGTTTTTGCAGAGCGGTTTCTTTTTGATTATCGCCTTCAATAATTACTTTATAGAAATAAACACCGTTTGCCATGTAATCCCCATCTTCATCGCGTCCGTCCCACGGGTATTGATTAACGCCTATACTTGCCGGAATTTTTAAAGTTTTCACGACTCTTGCCACCGAGAAAATTTTAATTCTGCAGTCGGTCGGGATATTACTGCCCGCAAGATTAAAAGTAAAAGTAGTTTCCGATTTCATCGGATTGGGATAATTATATAAATCTTTCACCATCAGTTCATTCGAAACCGTAACGGAATATTTTGCGGTGTCGTATGAATTCTTTCCTGCATTCATCGTAATAAAACGGAATTCGTTCTGACCCTCTTTGAGTTCCGGTGTAAATTTTAGTATCATAGCATCTTTTCCTGTCTCAGTAATAACTCCTCCGTTAATATCTCTTTTATTCCCTGCGAAAATTAAAATATTATTATTAACGAATATCCGTATGAAAGAAGTATCAAGCATTGTCAAAGAATCAGAATTCTGCTTTGATAACTTTACAAGTATCTCGGGTTTCAAACGAACGTAGTCCCCGCCCATAATTTTAACTCCGTCAGAGAACACATCAAGATTGAGCGTTAATGGCGAGCCTTTAACAAAGAAATTGGAATTAACCGTGTTGTTGTATGTATAAATCTCGTTCTGCTGTGCGAGCGGCTGCACTTCGAAATTGAAATTCACCTGATTACTATACTTCTTGAATATCGGCATTCGGCTCACGGGCAAAGTGGCTTTAATAAAGCCGGAACTGTCTATCTTCAGGACCGTCTGAACAGTATCCGTTCTCAGATTTACCTTATTACCGTTCTGGTCGTATGCAAAGAAATTTCGCACAACACCGTTTACGTTAGTAAATCCGACATTATAATAGGTAATCCCGAATCCGACACTATCGCCCATTGTTACAATCGAATCGGATTTAATCGTTGAATTATTATCCAAAGCAAGTTCTGATGCGGGCACGTAATTAAACGTAATACTCCTGAAAACAGGCGACTGATATCCGTTTATAGAATCAATGTTTAATTTAGTAATCAATTTTAAATACGGATACTGATACGCGTTTATGCCCGACAAATCAACAAAGTTATTCGCAGTCACATCAGGCATCAGC
>JAPLFI010000305.1 GCA_026390755.1 Ignavibacteriota bacterium | reverse complement strand
ATGACCGAACTCGTTGATGACCTGATTAACATATCACGCCTTGAAGCGGGAATGAAACTCAGTAAACGGTATTTCCCCGTTAATAAACTGATAAATGATACTATAACGGAAATGAAGGCGCTTGCTGTGAGGAAACAAATCAGTCTTACATTTGAACAGGGAACTGATGATGAATCCAGCGCCTTTGCAGACGCAGAGCGCATAAAGCAGGTTCTTATGAATCTGATAGAAAACGCCACTAAATATACTCAGCCCCAGGGAAAAATTATCATTTCAACTTCGCGCGCGGGAAAATCAATAAAAATTTCCGTTGCTGATACGGGTATCGGAATTCCGGAAGATGACCTTCCGCGTATTTTCGAACGTTTCTATCGCGTTGATAAAAACCGCTCGCGCGATATGGGCGGAAGCGGACTGGGACTTTCAATCGTTAAGCATATACTTGAATTACACAATATTAAAATAGAAGTGTCAAGCGAAGTTAATAAAGGAACTAAATTTGAATTCTCCCTCCCCGCATAAAATAATACACGTCAGTTAAAATTGCACTTTTTATACGAAGATTATAAATGTGACCGTAGTTAAGCCGGTCCCATGTTTACTGTTTTGTCTCCGAATTTTTTGTCTCGGGGGTCTTTTTTTCTGGTTCCCTGCCCGCATCTTTAATTTCGTCTTCTATACTGCTTGTAGCTTTCTTGAATTCTTTTACGCCTTTACCGATTCCATGCATTAAATCGGGAATTCTCTTTGCGCCAAACAGCACAAGAATTACAATTGCGATTAATATTATCTCGGGTGTCCCTAATCCGAACATTTTATTTTAACTCCTGATTAATTTTTTAAACTTTTCGTCTTTCCGCTCTTTTCTCTTATTCTAAATTTAGCTATTAATGTTCTTATCTCTTAATTCGTGTCTTGAAGCTCTTATCTTTTATTCACAAAAATGTTCTTATCTTTTAATCTGTGTAATTCGTGTCTTAAAGCTCTTATCTTTTAATCTGTGTAATCTGTGGCAAAAGCTCTTATCTTTTGTTCTTATTCGAAAAAATGCTCTTATCTGTTAATCTGCGGCAAAAGTTCTTATCTCTATTCAACGCTTTCCGCGATACCTTTTAAAAGCCTCAATCCGTCCGCATTCCCGAGCTTCTTATCCGCCGCCCTTTCGGGATGCGGCATCATTCCGAGAACGTTTCTGCCTTTGTTCTGTATTCCCGCAATATTGAAAACAGAGCCGTTCGGATTATCGTTATATGTGAACAATATCTGATTATTGCCGATTAACTCCGTCAGCGTAACGTCATCGCAGAAGTAGTTCCCTTCTCCGTGCGCTATCGGGATATTAATATCTTCTTTTATCTTATAGTTAAAACTGAAAATACTTTTATTATTTTCTACTTTCAAGGACACAGTTTTGCAGACAAACTGAAGTCTTTCATTTCTCAACAGCGCCCCCGGCAGTAAACCTGATTCACAAAGTATCTGAAATCCGTTGCATATTCCGATTACAACTCCCCCGTTATTAGCGAACCGCACGACATCCTTCATTATATTCGAGAACTTTGATATAGCCCCGCATCTGAGATAGTCACCGTACGAAAATCCGCCCGGCAGTATAATTATATTCCTGTCGCCCGTATTTCCTTCCTTATGCCAGATGAATTTTGTATCCGCTTTTACAATATCCTTAAATGCGTAATAAGCGTCATGGTCGCAATTCGAACCCGGAAATACAACTATGCCGACCCTCGCTCCCATTTAATCCTTGCCTTCTTCAATTATTTCAAAACTGTAATCTTCCATCACGGGATTCGCCAGCACTTTTTTGCATGCCTCTTCTGCCGTAACAAATGCATCCTCTTTTGAATCCGAGTCAATAATAAGTTCAATGTATTTCCCGATTCTTGTGTCCTTGATTCTATCGTATCCTAATGACTTCAGTGAGTGCTCTACGGCTTTTCCCTGCGGGTCGAGTATAGATTTCCTTAGTGTGACGGTGATTTTTGCTTTGAACATCAGTAAAAGTATTTTATTCGTTAACTTTTTCTTTTGGTTTTTCAGGTTCAGTTTTCTTTTTCTCAACAGGCGGCTTCTTCGGCTCTTCTTTCCTTATGTCAACAGGCGGCTTCTTCGGCTCTTCT
>JAPLFI010000456.1 GCA_026390755.1 Ignavibacteriota bacterium | reverse complement strand
TTTTATTGTCAGCCACTAATCCAGATCATCCAATAGATTTGTAAGGAAATTCTTTAATTCCCGTAAATCCCTTTTAAGTTTTTTACTGTCAGTTGTTTCGGAATCAAATTCTGATTCCTGATTATGCTCATCGCCTGTGAACAGACTTAATTCTTTTGCGGATTTATACCCTGATGCAGAAGTATGTGGTATTGGTTTTAAATTCTTCGGCTTTGCTTCCTGCGGCTCGGAGTCATCTTTGAAACTGTATCCTTTTAGCAACTTCTTCGCGCCTTCAATAGTGTATTTCTCATCCCGGAGAAGTTTTTTGATGTAAAGTATGAGCTTTATATCCTTATTAGTATATATTCTGTTGCCGGCGAGATTCTTTGCGGGTTTCAGTTGCTCAAATTCAGTTTCCCAGTAACGGAGCACGTATTGCTCGAGGTCACTTATCTTGCTAACCTCGCTTATAGAATAGTACAACTTCTTCATAAAGAAGTTCTTTTTCCTGATGGAGTTCTGTTGTTTCATAACAATAAGTTAAAAATATAAAAGGGATTAAATTAATGCCTAAGTTTAAGTAAATTCTTTTTAAAAAGCTATAACTTAATTAAAGTATTAACCTTTAACCCCCTCCCCTTAAAAACCTATTTACTCTTAAGAAGGAAAGAACAAATACTTCTATTCAATATCGGAAGGACTTTACATATTTATTTTTTTATCCTCTTTCCCGGTGACTGAGCCGGATAAGATTTATTGTCGTGGCACTTGGTGCATGTCGGGGCTATTCTGTAATCTCCGGTTGTATGGCAACTATTACATTCTAATTTAATGTGATTTCCGGAGAGTACTAAACCTGCAGAGCTATGATTGAATCCTCCCCTTGAAAAATTCTTATGACAGGAAGTGCAGTTATTGTCCACCTTTTTATACGGCATACTGCTGCCGTGACATTTTGTGCATGTAACAGAGGTGTGATATGGAGCGAGTTTCCAGCCGGTTTTATCGTGATCAAACGGTGTCATTTCCTTTTGTTTATGACATTTCTGACAGGTTTCGCCTGCATGACAGCCTGCGCATGGCTTATGGTGGTCTTCGAATGATTTTTTTATTTTAACAGGTTTATTAAAGTCAACCTGGTCCTTTTTGTCATGGCATTTTATGCAATTTTCCTGACTGTGGCAGGTTGTACACTGTATCTTAAACAGGTTAATATGCTCATCATGGAAGAAAGTAACAATTGTACCGGCATCGTATTTTGTTTCCCATATCATTTTTTCCGGCTCGGGAAGTTTCGGATGAGTTTTACCGATAATTGCCTGAATAGCTTCCTGACGCCGATTCTCTATATCAGAACCCTTTTGCAGATGGCATTGTGTTTCGCATCCGATTTCATGACTCCATTGCTGATGGCATGTCATACACTGGCGATGATACGCGGCTTTCAGGTCGGGTATAGAAACATTTTCACGTGTGCGTGTCTTTTCGTGACAGTTGCGGCAATTTAAAACCTCTCCGGTTGTATTGTAATGATGACAGCCGATACAACCATCAGAGAATTCCGACATCTCGGAGTGTATCCTGTGTGAAAATACAACGCCCATATAATTATCCGACATTTCGTTAATAACTACAAATTCCGGACCTTCCTCGGGAGAATGATAAACAGATATCATTGTTTTTCTCCAGCATTCATGTAAACCCGGATCTTCCTGAGTCGGATATTCAGATGCATGACAAAATTTACAATTCAGGGCTTGCTTCATGTTTTCCGGCTGAATATTCGCAGTAGTATTTTGTTGATTCTTTATAAATAAATTATTATTAATAACTTCTGTCCTGCGCATGTTGGTCTGGGGCTGAGAGTCTGAACCTATCAGAATACATATAAAAATCACAGGTATTAGTATATAAAATATTTTTTTCATTTGTAACTCCCTTTATTTTAACAATTAAACATTTAACATTTAACACTTACCTCTTAACACTTAACACTTAACACTTACTTGTGGCTGATAACAGGGAAATAAATAACAACAGCCCTGTAAATAAGTACAAGTAAAGCTATACATCCTACCGTAACCGATATTTCCCCGAAGGACGGAAAATAAGCAACGGGGTCATACAATGGTTTATAGGCGACAATAAAATTATTAATACGGTTAAGCAAAACTCCCGCAATAACGAGTGACGAAGCAAGGAAAAGTCTGCCCGGAGATCGTGTTGTTTCCTTCGAAAGGAACAAAACGAAAGCAATAATAATTAATCCGGTTTCAGCCATGAACATCCATGCCGGGACATCAAATTTCAAAATATATTTGAAATCATCACTGATAAACATATCTCCGATTTTTACTGCCAGATATACACCGAGAATAGGAGCTACCATACTGCCAAGCCGCGAAAGTATTTTCATTTCCGGCTTCATTTTAAAACTGCGCGAAGCAATTAAGGACTCAAAGATTATCATCGGAAATCCCACTGCGATAGCCGAGAGAAGGAATAAAAGCGGCAGAACCGGCGTCTGCCACAGAGGATGCATCTTCTGTCCGGCAATCACCATTAGAGTCCCGAGTGAAGACTGGTGGAGCGTTGAAAGAACTACACCGGCTATTATAAAAATGAACATCGTTTTCGATAAACCCGAATTAAGCATTCTCAGCAGTTTATCTGCCGGCTCATTAAATGTTTCCAGAAATCCCGGTAAATTGACCTTGCCCATGAATTTTTCGGTTACAATCGGAAGGAATTCAATATAAAGGACTGTCATATAAATCATAACGCATATACCGACTTCAAACAAAGCGGAATTTCCGTTCCACATTATCAGCGGATGCCATATATAATAAAAACGTCCGATATCAACGCACACTGCAAAAGCCACAAATGTATATCCCAGCAGAGCAGTAAGCAGAGCAGGGCGCACGATAGCATGATAATGTTCACGGTGAATTACATGCCCGAGTGCCGCCGATGTAAAACCGCCTGCCGCCAGCGCAACGCCTGCTGCAACATCAACACCAATCCACAGACCCCAGGGTGTATTGTTATCGAGATTAGTAACTGCCCCTAATCCGCTGATAAATCTGACTGCTAAAAATATCAGTCCGTTGAGAGCTAATACAGCTAATATAATAACACCGGGTGTAAAAAAACGGTGTTTGACAGGAGCAGGTTTCATAGATTATCTCCCTTCGTATCTTTGTCCGTGCTAAGACCGGAATCGCGGTAGGTGTTATGACCGGAATCGCGGTAGGTGTTATGACCGGAAGTACGGTATGGGTCACGACCTGAGTCACTGTGATGATCATGGGAATCACTGTGATGGTCATGTTTGTCTTTATCTGCGGATTCATTTCGCCGTTTGGTAACCCACATAATAGTTCCCAGCAGTGCATATAAAGTAACCGGGGGTACAAAATAAGCAAAAATTCCGTGTTGAATTGCCTCTGAAATACCAGGAGCAGGGTTTTTTCCGAGCGGCGGCATTTTAAGCTCATTAAAATCTTTACCCGCTATATATACCCATGATGTTCCGCCAATCTCCGATTCTCCGTAAATATGATTTATATAAATATCCGGTTTTCTTTTAGTTCTGTTTTTCGCAATCCTGAGTATCTCACTTCGTTTACCGAAGACCAAAGCCTCATTGGGGCAGATATTAACGCAAGCAGGTAACTGACCCTCCTTGCGCCTTTCAGTGCAAAAATCACACTTCCTGATGTGCGGGTCAATTGACACATCATAATCATAAGTAGGTATCTGGAACTGACAGGCAACCATGCAATATCGGCATCCGATACATTTACCATCGTCCCATACTACAGACCCGTCCTCATTTTTCGTTAATGCCCCTACTATGCAGGCAGATACGCAGGCAGGGTGGTCGCAGTGCATGCATTGAATTTTAACGTGAATCGGCAGATTAGGATTCTTATCATTTTCGAACTCATTTACCACTGTTAATGCAGTCTTATCGGGACGCCTGAATTCCTTTAAAACCGTTGGATTAGAATAGTAATCAAGAGCCGGCGAAGGCATGTTATGCGCTAAGCGGCAAGCCCATTCGCAATGACGGCACCCCACGCAGACGGAAGTGTCAACAAGCACACCTAACCGGTCTTCCGATAACAGCTTCTCGGATGCCTTCGCAGACTTTGTACCGAGTGTTGCGGCTGCAGCGCCGAGAGCCGCAGTTTTTAAAAAGTCGCGCCTATTCAGGTTTTTCATATAATGCTATAATTTTTAATATCAATTAAAAAGTAATCTGATAAAAAGCAATCAAAAAATATTTCAGTGTTTCGGCAATACGGTTGTATTAATTAATTTATATCGGACACACGTTTGTTTAAAAAAATTAATCTATTAATAATTTTCTATAAATCAAATACTATTATTATTGTTTACTGAATATTTATGTTACTACGTACTGTTTTATATTGCCATCCCAGCTTATTTTATGCCGAATACCCGCTCGCAGGTCATCCGGATATGAAAAGGTCTTTCGATGTTTTAAATAAGGACTTGATTTTATAAAATTAATCTTTCACATTAGTTACTATGACTGATAATTTTGTTCGGAATTCACATAAAGAATTTCTTAATTCGCTTATATCGGGAAATCGTTTAACGAGTTCGAAACTTGCAAATAATATTTTGAACCAGCGGGTTTCTATAAAAGAACTTTATGAAAATATTATCAAAAAGGCACTTTATGATATTGGCGTACTTTGGGAATTTAATAAAATCAGCGTGGCTACCGAGCACTTAGCATCGGCAATAGTCGAGGCAATTTTAAATGAGTTATATTTAAAGGTTATTTCAGAAGAAAAAATTAATAAAACGGTAATTACCGCCTGCGTAGAGAATGAATTCCATCAGATAGGAATAAAAATGGTTAGTGATGTTTTTGAAATGAACGGCTGGAATGTTCATTTCCTCGGAGCAAATACACCTGCGAAAGAACTGATTGATTTTATAAAAATAACTAAACCTGATGTACTTGCATTATCATTAAGCATTTATTTTAATTTACCTGTACTTGAAAATATGATACAAATGATAAGGAAAGAATTTCCTGTTCTTCCGATTTTAGTCGGCGGACAGGCATTTCGCCATGGCAGTCAAAATGTACTTCTGAAATATGACAATGTAATTTACAAATCAGATTTAAACAGTACTGATTTATTTATTAAAACACTTAATCAAAATGGATAAAAATTATCTTTTAGAAACGTCAGCGCAGTTAAAACAAGTAAGTGTTAAAACTGCCGAAGAGTATCATCAGAAGGCAGAACAACTTACAACGAAAATTAACGCTGTGATGTCTGAAAGAACGGACATAGAAAGCCTTGTCGGTAAGAACAATATCAGCATGATGAAAGACAATCACGCAAATCATGTGAGGTTTATTGCTTCGATATTAAAAAATTACAATTCAGATATATTGGTTGATACGGTATTATGGGTATTCAGTGCTTATCGCAGTCATGGATTTACAACTAATTACTGGGCAGCCCAGTTAAATTCATGGATTGTAATAATTAAAGAAGTCCTTTCACCTGAGTGTTCTGCCGAAGTGTATCCTTATTATGAATGGATGCAGATAAATATTCCGGTATTCGTAAAAGTCTCAGCCGAAAAACCCGAAACACAGGTTCTTTAGATTAATCCATGCAAAACCAGACAATATTATCCGTTTTATCCGAATGGACTGACGAATTTAACATTACGCTTGAAAAGAACAATCCGCTTTGCATAGCGTTGTTTTCGTCCGATAAAGAATTGCTTTTTGCAAACGATTCAATGGCTTCACTTTTTAAAGATGAGCCTTGCAAAAGTTTTATTAATCCGACATTCGATAAAATATTAACATTAGATGATTCTGTCCCGCTGATTTTTGACGGATTTTTAACCCTGGGCGATTATTCTTCAATAAACACGTCTCTCTGGGCGCAAATTTTCAGGAA
>JAPLFI010000549.1 GCA_026390755.1 Ignavibacteriota bacterium | reverse complement strand
CCACGCTGAAAGCGAAAGTGAGGAGAGCCTTCGGTGCGAAGCATTATCAGACCAACAATTGCTTTTGTTGCCAGGGCAATGATAATGATTTCGTTGTATTTATCTCCGGGCATTCCTTCGAATTCTTCAATAAGATTAAAAACAAACATTGCAACGATTCCGCAGCTGCGACCGAACATAGGTCAGTCTGCTCCCTCGGTCTGTTACGTCGGTCTGTTTACATCAAAAATATTGCATTTGAATATAATTAATATTTTTATAGATTCAGAAAAACCAATCACATTAGGAAATTTTTTAAATTTTTCGCAACTAATATGTGTGATTTTATTCGAATATAAACGGTTTTTCGTGGAAAGTATCTGCGATTGCATGAAAAGCAAAAATACTGTTCTTCCGGGTGAGTACTAAGATTCGCAAAAAACAATTAATAATATTATATGCAATTTAATTTTCTAATTTCTGTTGTTTTAATTACCTTAGCGCTTATATTTTATTCCATCGGAATCTGGGCGGAACGAATTTCAAAATACCTTAAACCCCGGCATGTTATATTTTTCTGGTCGGGTTTTATTTTCGATGTATCGGGAACGTATGCAATGCATAAGTTGGCGACAAATTCATTTAATATATTCGAACCTCACACTTTAACAGGTCAGATTGCATTATGGCTTATGCTTATACATGCTATTTGGGCAACATACGTAGTCTTAAGAGGGAGTGAAAAAGCACACCGGGAATTTCATAAATACAGTCTTGGGGTATGGACAATCTGGCTTGTACCGTATTTCACGGGGATGTTTCTTGCAATGAACAGATAAATGCGCTTATTGCCATAGGGGAGCATCCGAGAATGACTTTACCGGTCATGAAAAAGAGGGGAAAAGGGACGGAGAAAGTGATGATGATTAGACAAAGTGATATGTTTAAATCAAAATTATGGTGTTTTATGTTGTTAAAAAACTCAATACTTTCAGGAAAACCAATCTTATGAAAAAGTTTGTTAAAATTTTTTTATTATTTTTAGTATCAGCTTTAGTGATTATACAATTCATAAAGCCCGATACTAACAGTCCGGCAGAAGATAAAACTAAATTTATCGCATCAAACATGCAAATACCGGATAATATATTCAAACAGCTTGAGAAATCCTGTTTTGATTGTCATTCGTACAGGACTCAATGGCCCTGGTACAGTAAAATATCACCCGTGGTTTATCTTATAAACAGTGACGTAAAAAAAGGAAGAGAACATTTAAACTTTTCGGTGTGGGGAGATTACGATAAACCGAGAATGATGGATAAACTTGACGGTATTGAGACGGAGGTAAAGGACGGTGAAATGCCGTTGTCAATTTATCTTCCTATGCACCCTGAAGCTAAATTAACCGAAAGCGATAAAAAAATGCTTACGGACTGGGCAAGGACAGCAAAAGAACAGCTTTCTACAAAATAAAATATTTTCTAAACTAAATTTCGGGAGGATTTATGAAATCCAGATTCATTTATTTCATTTCTATGGTAATGGTTTTTGCTTTATTCGCGGGCTGCGGAAAAAAAGAGGAAACAGTAAAGGTAGCCGATGCGGATAAACAAAAACTTGTAAAGAACCTAAAAGACGGTTTTACGGGTGAAACAACTGCCAGCGCAAAGTACGGAGCATACTCAAAGAAAGCCAAAGAAGAAGGCTTTGAAAACATTGCAAAACTTTTTGAGGCGGCATCAAAGTCGGAAAGTATTCACGCAAACAATCATAAAGGGGTTCTGGAAAAATTAGGCGAAAAGGCACCGGAAGTTAAGCCTGAATTCACGGTCAAGACAACAAAAGAGAACCTTGAAGACGCAATAAAAGGAGAGACTTACGAGGTAACAACGATGTATCCTGAGTTTATGAAATTATCGGATGCGCTTGCAGAATACGGCAAGGAAGCGTCGAAGTCATTCGATTATGCCATGCGTACAGAGGCAAAGCATAAAGTCTTTTACGAAGAAGCATTAAAAACGATATACGCAAAGAGCGAAACACCTACTGTAACTTACTGGATTTGCCCGATATGCGGGAATACAGTTACCAGCGATAAAGACATTTTGAAATGCTCAATCTGCAAGAACGAGAAAGAGCAGTGGACTAAGATATAAATATTTATTGATAAAGAAAAAAGCCGCTTGTTATTCAGGCGGCTTTTTTTATTTATGTTCTACAGCTGTTTTATTTTACGATCCTCGATAATATATCGTTTCTTCTTGATATAAGATTCGGGTCGTTCGGATATTTTGCAATAAGGTTATTTATAATTCCGAGCGCTTTCTGGTGCTCACCTTTGATAAGGTACAAATCCGTAAGATACATATTAAGTTCATTCTGATTCCCCAGGTTAATATTCCCCGTACTTAACAGACTTAAAATTTCTTTTTCGGATTCATTAGCATATTCGACAGCTTTTTGATATTCCCCTATTTTGTTATAAAGGGCAGAAAGATAACATTTAGTCCTGAGATCTATTTTAAATTTACCGGGCGGAATTTTTTCTTCCATACGTTTCAGCACTAATCCGGCTTTATCAAACTTCAGCGAATCTTCCGACAATGATGTCACAAGCATAATAAACAACGTTCTATAGGCGTTTATGTTACGTTCCTGAACTTCTTCATAAAACACAGCGGGGTTGTTTGTATTTCTGAAAAGAAATCCGTAATTCAGGTTTTTCTGCGGTTCTGATATTTCATTCATCAAACATTTTTCCGTAATATCCTGTCTCACATTTTCCGCAGTTCCGGTTTTCTTATAAGGAACGAGCCTTTGCGCCATACCTTCGAGAATTAAATAATCCGAAAGTCCGACGCAGTAATTATCCATAACCGTAGTCGAGAAATAGAAAGGTCTTTGCCAGTTATTGGCTTTAATAACATCTAAAACTATCAGGTCACTGTTTTGCAGTGCAGTAATCACCTGTTTGCCGTTACGCTGATTGATAGTAGGGGGTACTTTGAATGACAATTTATCCGGTTTCAGAGACATCGTATCAGGATATGCGCCCGGCGGAACATTCAATATAACAGGATTATTCTCGTTCCAGACAGCCGGCTGTAAAGCTTTCAACTGTTCGTCGGAATAATTAAACGGCACGGTAAGTGCGCCGTATGGTCTTTCGTTCTTCAGCTGAAGATTATACCAGTCAGCATTTGCAAGCGAAAGATTTATGATT
>JAPLFI010000572.1 GCA_026390755.1 Ignavibacteriota bacterium | reverse complement strand
TCAAAGGTTTACTGTACAGCGACAGCCGCTTTGAACTCGTCGGTATTGCGGAAAATGGCAGACAGGCAATTGAATATATTGCACTGTATAAGCCCGATGTTGTAAGTATGGATATAAACATGCCGGTAATGGACGGCGTCGAGGCTACACGGGAAATTATGCAGACACATCCCGTTCCAATCGTTATTGTCAGCAGTTTCTATAATTCGTCTGAAGTGGAAATGGCAATGAAAGTTCTTACAGCGGGCGCGGTCAGTATTCTCCCCAGACCATTTGGACCCGGTCATCCCAAATATGCTCAGACTGCGCGTCAATATCTGAATATGCTTAAATCTATGTCTGAAGTGAAAGTAGTGAAAAGAATTCGTAAGCAGGCTGATTATCAAAACCTACAGACGGTTTTTTCTGAAGTTATAAAGCAAGATATCAAGTCCGGGGGACAATTAAAACTTGACACTTTTAATGTTAAAATTGTATTAATCGGTGCTTCCGCAGGGGGTCCTGAGGGGATACAAACAATTCTCAGCGGTCTGCCTGAAAATTTTCCGCTGCCAATTCTTATTGTACAGCATATTGACGCGAATTTTGCCGAAGGCTATTCAAACTGGCTGAATTCGACATCAAAATTGCCGGTGCATATAGCTGTTAATAATGATATAATGATGCCCGGTCATGTATATCTTCCGCCCGGTAATAAACATATCGCGGTAAAATCAAAAGGAGTTATTTCGGTATCAGATGCTCCTCCGGTAAAGGGATTAAAACCTTCCGTCGGAGTTCTTTTCCAGAGCGCCGCCGATGTCTATGGCAGTGAAACACTTGCAATTCTATTGTCCGGAATGGGAAGGGACGGCGCCGCTGAATTGAAAATACTGCGAAATCTCGGCGCTTTCACAATTGCTCAGGATGAACAAAGCTGTCTTGTTTACGGTATGCCGGGTGAAGCTGTCCGTATAGGCGCGGCTCTTAAAATACTGCCGCCCGTTAATATCGTTTTGGAAATTAATAAATTACTCAGTTAAAAAATTTAGAATTAATAAAAATTAATAAGAGGGGATATTCTTATATGAAAACTTCATATAATTTCAATTTCGGAGAGGGCCACATTTTAGCCGCCGAAGATTCACAGGTTCAGGCAAAGCGTTTGAAACATTTCTTTGATGTAAATAACATAAAGAGCGAAATCTACAATAACGGTATTGATGCTTTAAAGGCGGCGCTTGATAAGCCTCCTTTGCTGATTGTCAGCGATATACTGATGCCGGGTATGGGTGGATACGAGTTTTGTTCTAAAGTTAAAACTCATCATGAATTAAAAGACATACCGGTTATACTTCTCACAACGCTCAGCGACCCTCTGGACATAATAAAAAGATTGCAGGCGGGAGCCCATAACTTTATCACAAAACCTTATGACGAACAATATCTCCTGTCGAGAATAAATTACCTGATTGCCAACCGTGATATGAGGAGATCCGGAGGCGGTGATATGGTTATCGAAATCGTTTTCCATGGACAAAAATTCCAGATAAATTCCGATAAAAAACAAATCCTCGACCTCTTATTATCGGTTTATGAAGCCGCCATTCTCCGAAATGAAGATTTAATAAAGGCACAGCATCAGTTGCAGGTCTTAAACGAGAACCTCCTCGCCGCAAATCAGGAACTTGAAGCTTTTGCGCATACAGTCTCACACGATCTGCGCTC
>JAPLFI010000612.1 GCA_026390755.1 Ignavibacteriota bacterium | reverse complement strand
CGCCCAGACGGTATAAGATTTCACGGCATCCAGCAGACTGATGGTCTGACCGGGAATAACGACGGAGGCAGAATCGAGGCTCTGCCTTGCAGTCAGGTAATAAATCTGAACAAACGGATTGATAATTCCGTAAGGGAAATTCGAGCCGGTGGTCAGCAAGCCGGTATTATCAATAATTGATTTCCATAAACCGAGATTTTTCGCATTATCCAGCGGTATTTTATACTTTATAATGCCGTAAGTATCCAGTGTTATTTCGGGTCTGACTGAAACGATAATCCTGAGATCTTTCATACGTTTAAAATCATCCGGCTGAATGAATTCAGCATATTCAAAAACGGTGCGGAAACCTTGTCCTGAATTCATTTCAGGATCATTGCCTTTTTTCTCTTTCAGGATCTTTTCGAGAATATTCAGGTTGACAGTTACGGCTTTATCGCCGACGGTTTTCACAACAAACTGAAAATTCTTTTCGAGCACCTGACGCAAAAATGTCTCGGTACCTTCCGGTGAAGTGTAAGGCGCAGGCACTTTCGGATCCTGTTTATATTCATCTTTCATAACAGCCGCCTGAAGTTCAAGCGATCCGTCGAAGTCAACCGATACAGCCCTGACAGTCAGTTTATCCTTATAGTTAATTTCAATACCTTTCGAAAAATATTCCGCAACCGCCGTATCGCCTGCGCTTAGAACCGCATAAATTTTCAGAGGCAGTTTATCATTATCAATCAAATCGCGGTAAATTGTGATTGCGTCTTTAGTAACGGTCTTATCGTGAATACCCGTAATACCGTACTTCAGAAGTTCGGCGGCGCCTTTCTCAACTGAATAGCTGATATCTTCCTTTGTGAAGTCTGGAATTTTTTCTTTAACGAGATTAATCGCCCCGTCAAAAAGCAGACCGGTCAGATTACCTTTCTCATCTTTTTCTATTTCGCCGTTTTTAGGGGACGGTGTTTGATTCGTAATCCGAAGAGTTTCGAGCAATTTCGAATTACACCAGACGGTTGTTGATGTTAAATTAACAAGATAAACATTCATACCTGATGAAACATCATCAAGTAAAGACTTATCCATTTTAATAAGATCTTCTTCCGAAAGATTCAGTTCATTCCATCCGAAACCGCCAATCCAGCTTCCTGGTTTCATACCTTTGGCTTTATCTGAAACGAGCTGTTTAATCTCTTTTATTGAGCGAGCCTGTGTAAGGTTTATATAATTAAGATTTTTAGAGAATTCAATTAAAGAACCTTCCATGTCAGTGAATCCGGGAAGAACAGTCTTACCCTGGAGGTCAATCAATTCTTTCGGTTTATATTTTGATTTAAGCTCTTCGCTTTTTCCTGTTTCTAAAATTTTTCCTTCCCTGACAGCAACTGCTTCGACAACAGAATTATTCTTATCGAGAGTATAAATTTTGCCGTTAACAAACAAAACTTCGGGCTCCCGACTGCATGACGTAATAATCATTGCTAAGATTACGATTAACAATATTTTATATAATTTCATTGAATTATGATTTAATTGAATTATTATATAAAATGAACATAGCAAATAATTGAATGTTTTGAAATGCAAATTCCACGGCGGGATAGTAATTTCCGTTTCGGGATCACACTTATCACTTAATAATCCACTCTCAGAGTAACAAACCAATACCTGTCAATCACCTTTTTCGAATTAAGATACAACAGATTCATCACACTGTAATTATATTTTAATTCCAGATACCACTGCCGAATCGGCTGCCATGAAACATTCAATCCGATAATATCCCTGTCCACACGATTGCCCTGCAAAAAAGTGTTTTTCGTTTCGTTAAAATCGTGACTTCCGAGGTTAATATCACCTCCGTAATTCTGTATCATAGCTCCTGACGAATCATACAAAAATCCTGCTCCCGACCTTTGATGCTGATACGTTAAATCCATTCTGAGCCGGCTTCCAACCCAATACGTAAACTTCGTTGCAATCTCATCGGAGTTAGGCGGCAATGCGTGACCTAATGACATCCCCCAGTTCGTATAAGTACTTTTATTAGTTCTGTGCGAATAAACAAACGGGTCAAGCCGCGTATATTCAACAGCTGCAGTTAAATTCGGCAGTGTGAATGCGTCAGTCCACAAGAGTCCTGCCTGATACCCGAACTTATTATCGCTGTTCGATGCGTCATTGTTCGAAAGCGTAGAAAGATTCAAATCATCTATAAGAAAACTTCCCTGAACCGCCAGATTATCAACCGGCACAACCTCAAAATCAATTCCCAGCAATGAATTATTCTTCAAAGTTTCATCCACGCCCTTATTCAAATCCGCCGACACAAGGAAGGAAATCGGATTGAGATAAGTAAAACTGAAAAAATTATCCGAAATAATAATACTTTCAGTAATCCCGAATCTGAAGCGGTTGCCGAGTCTCACGTCGAACCTGTGGCTGGCAATATTCTTTGATGCTAAATCCCGTCCGAGCGAATCGCCTTTCAGATTCCCGTACAAAAACTGATACGAAATCGCCTTATATTTTAAGTCCAGTTTCAGCGCATCAAAAGGCACAGTATTATTCGAAAGGAAGAGCCTGTCAATATATCCGAATCCGCTGTAAATTGCCTCGCGTCCCGCCGTCAGCGCAAGCCATTCACCCTGGGTGCTGTATCGCAGATATCCTTCAAACGAGTCGAAGTTCTTTCCCTCGGTAACAAATTTAGTATTTGCCTTCAGGCGCACATCGGTGTTATATGCAAAAACCCTGTCCTTGGTATCTCCCGAAAGCTTCTGACCGTTCGAAGCCCTCAGATAAAATCCGACCCTGTCGAATAACGTACCTCGTATCCTGAAACCCAGCTCGCCTAAGGAAATAGAATTTTTCCCGATAGAGTCGCCCTCCGAGCCGCGGTATGAAAGATTCCCCATTCCGTCTAAAAAGAAAGCCGCATTCGAATCGGTGTAATAATAAAGGTATTTCTGTTTATTATCTTTAAAAACATCGAACGATTTAAAGCTCAGCAAGTTCGATGCGTTCGCAGTAGTTTTCCGAATATCAAATTCAAATTCAACATTGTAATCGTTCAGCAGTTTATTGTCGGTACTGCTCAGAATTTTGGAATCAAATTTATCAATCCGCATAGATTTATCGTTACCGCGCGCGCGCAGTTCAACGACTTTCAGGTAATCGGCGATTTTCTGCCTCGAGAGCGGTATGCTTGCAGAATTATAATCAGGAATAATTTCTTTAATCTGCATCCTCTTTAAAAACTCATAAACGGGATGCGACGGCGGCACCATTTCCACCTGCGCGATTGCAGAGGCGGCGAGCAAAAACATTAAGAATAATGAATTAGCTAAAATGTAAATATTTTTTCTCATATTATTTATATTAAAGTTATAATAAATACTCAAAATACTTATTTTTTTTATTTCATATTTTTTCGTGTACCTTTATGCAAAAGTTTTTCCGCTCTTGCTCTTGCTCTTGCTCTTG
>JAPLFI010000604.1 GCA_026390755.1 Ignavibacteriota bacterium | reverse complement strand
TCTTTTGTGTCTTTTGTGATTTCTTTTGAAAAACCGCTTGCAACTACTACTAACTGTCCACAGTCGAAAAAACAGAAGATGCGGAAAATGTCACTGCCTGACTGAACCCTGATTTCATATAAACCGTCGGTACTCTCAATGTGCTTCAGATACAATTCGGGAACCCTTGGCAGTTCTTCTATCAGTTCAAATGTCCAGATTATTTTATTCTTTACTTTGTCCCTCTGATTTGCAAAGAAATCCTGAAAGTATTCCTTGTAAAAAATGACAGACCGATGTTTCTGTGTTTTTTCCACAGAATAAATATAAGTAGTGTAGCCCTAAAGTGCAACATATAAAATACAGGGCAGGCACACGAAAAAAGCTGTGCGCATACTAAATCCAGGTGATTTTGGGGGTGATTCGTTTAAATGTTTGTTAAATAAACATCTTTATTACAAAGTTAGGGATATTACTTGCTTTGCACAAGCAGAAATTAACGAATAGACGTTTTGAATGAGTGAGCAGGGGTTCTGAGTGAGGGAATCCTTATCCACGGATATTCATTACTTTCTTTTGCTTAATCAAAAGAAAGTAAACAAAGAAAAATCAAGCGCTGTTGTATTTTGAGCTGAATTTATTCCGTAAGGCTAAGAAAGCAAAACTCGTGCAAAAACAGCACTCAGGCAATTGCTTTCTTTTAACGCCTTACTGCATAAATTATTAACGCTCAAAATACAAAGGCGCGATAAAAGAGAAGAATTATTTAATAACTAATAGTGAATGAAACATTTCCTTCGTGTCCTTTAAAACAAATTTTCAGGTGATTCAGCTAAAAACTCCTGCCAGCGAATACCTTCATTTCCCACAAGATATATTTTGTCGGGTTTAAACAATTTATTAAATAATTTCATACCCGAAGTGTTTTTTTTTGATGATGCTGTAACTTCTAATGCAATTAATTTATTTTGCTTTTTCAGAACATAATCAACTTCGCAGTCCCCCTGCCTCCAATAGAATACCTTATAATTGCATTCTCTTTCATTATTTATCAAATGAGAACCAACGGCAGATTCCAGACACCTGCCGAACTTAGAAGGTGAATTTATAATGTCTTTATACATTTCATCAGTTTGACCGCTGATTAATCCGGTGTTATATACTATAAATTTGGGACTTGAACCTTTTTGCCTGACTTCATTTTTCGAATATTTTTCAATACCCCTGATTAAACAGGCAGTATCTAATAATTTAAGATAGTGAGCTAATGTTGTAGTATTTCCCGCATCCTGCAGTTGACCGGTCATTTTTGTGTAAGAAAGTATTTGCCCTGAATAGAAACAGCCAAGTTCGAATAATTTCCGCATCAAAGCAGGTTTGTCAATACGCGTAAGAAGCAAAATATCTTTTGAAATACTTGTCTCTATTAAAGAATCTTTGATGTAATTTTTCCATCGTAATTCATTTTTTATAATTTCCGCAGATCCAGGGTACCCGCCGAACCATACATATTGATTAACATTCCATCCGAAAGCGTCTCTCATTTCGGAATACGACCAGTGAGGTGTAAAGATTATTTCAAACCGGCCTGCGAGAGATTCGGATAAACCTTTGTCTATCAGTAAGCTGGATGAACCGAGTATAATAACTTGAATATTTAATTTTTCTTTAGTGTCTTCATCCCAGAGACCTTTGACTGTTTCGCTCCAGTTATGTATTTTCTGAATCTCATCAATAACCAGAATAACTTTTTTGCTTTTGGATTGTTTGTACTTAAACCGGGCAGCATTCCAGTTTTCTTTAAGCCAGTAAATATCAGCGTTTGGAGAATTATCAGCAGATGCTTGAGTATATAAATCTTTAGATTCTTCGATTAACTGATTAACCATATAAGTCTTTCCGACCTGCCTCGGACCCATTATTACTTGTATGAATCTTCGTTTTTCCCGGATTCGTTCCTTAAGAGAATAGTATTGTTTTCTTTTATAATTCATATTTACTCAATATGTTGAGTAAATTTACTTAATATGTTGAGTAAATGCAAGATTTTAAGATAGCAGATAAAATATATTTGAAATTACGGGTAAGACAATAAATATGTGAAAAATGCTCAAACCGGTCTAAAAATGGTTGATTTCTCTATTAGTATAATGTTTTCTTGATTTAAAATAAGGATAATTTTAATTCAAGAAACCTGCCTGTCTACGCCAGTTAGATCTGCTACAGGCAAAGGGGTACAAAAATGTCAAAAAGAACAAGATTTATAGTAATAAAAATCGGCAGCGCAGGAGAGCAGGGAGGTAATTCGATGCATCTATTAACAAGAAACCACTACGTGGTTTGAAACATTTTTTGTAAATACTTTTCTATTAACAGGCAATCCCTACGGGATTAAAGAATTTTGCAATCGCTTTGCCATTAACAAGAAACCACTACGTGGTTTGAAACTCTCTATTTCAAAAGAACGAATTTCTTTATATCAGAGAAACCGGCGGTGCTCAGGCGGTAGAAATATACACCGCTTGAAAGTTCCGTGGCGCTGAAGTCAACTGCGTAAT
>JAPLFI010000190.1 GCA_026390755.1 Ignavibacteriota bacterium | reverse complement strand
CGGAGTCGTAAGAAAAAACGCAACTGCGTTATGTCCGTACCACCACTGCATCAGTGCGTCCTGAACTCCAGCGTAAATCGAATAACTTTTCGTAAAACTGATGGGAAGTTCAAGCGAATTGAAAATATGAAGCACAGCCACGGTTACCACCGTTGCGACGTAAAACCAGATTGCCACGTACATGTGCCGTTCCCGTCTTTTCGCGATAGTACCGAAAAGATTAATCGCGAATACGACCCAGACGAGTGCGATGAGAATATCAACCGGCCATTCAAGCTCGGCGTATTCCTTGCTCGAAGTAAGACCGAGCGGCAGGGTCACAGCGGCGCAGAGTATAATTGTCTGCCAGCCCCAGAAATGTATTTTACTCAGCATATCGCTGAACATCCTTGCCTTCAGCAGTCTCTGCGTCGAGTAATAAATACCCATGAAACTCGCATTCCCCACAAATGCGAAAATAACAGCATTCGTGTGAAGGGGGCGAATCCTTCCGAATGTTGTATATTGTAACCCGAGGTTAAGTCCGGGGATAACGATTTGCGAAGCAATCAGAACGCCGACAAGCATTCCAACGATACCCCAGACCATCGTAGCGACGGCAAAATTCCGGACAATGACATTGTCGTAATTGAATTTTTCCGCCGAAGTATTAGAAAGTTCAGACATAAACAGTGAATTTCAAATTCTTAATTCGGTAATTTGCCTAATTTAGTGTTTTTTGTAAAAAATAAAAATTCATACCGTAACAAGAACTTTTTAAAAGTTCTTAAAACCACTAATTAGTATTTGGTATAATAACACTTAACTAACACACAATTGTCATTTTAGATTACATTCTAAGTTGATAATATCCTCACAAAACAAGATATTTACAATAAAATAAGAGTTAAAGTTTATTAAAATATTATAATTTCTACATAATGATCTATTCAAAAATATTCTTCGCGCTGATTTTGCTATGGTCTTTTTCTGCCTGCGGAAAGAAAGAACAGACTGCCGACAGTAAATTCAACGGTATGTGGAAACTCGATAAAATTGAATCAGTTGACAAAGAGACAGGTAAATGGTTTTACGACTCCGCTTTTACGGGTTGGACCGGATATATTCTGTACGACGGACAGGGACATACAGGTGTTCAAATAACGCCAAAAGGATACAAAGATTTTGACGCGAATAAAAACATTGACAGCATAAGTAATGAAGGGCTAAAAGAATTAGTGAAATTCTACCGAACTAACTGGGTTTACTTTGCCGGCTATACAATTACGAATAATGTTATAGAGCATAAACGGCTTTCAGCAACCGAACCGAGGGACTGGGGAACGGTTTTAACGCGTGACTTTGAATTCAGGAATGACACCTTAATCTTGACTGCTCACGAAACTGTCGGCGGGAAAAAATCAAGACTATGGTGGATTAAGTTATAAAATCCGAAAAACATTCTATTCCATTCTTAATGCCACAGGGCAGAAGTCATAGCCATTATCCCAGTACAGTTCACCACCGGAACCAATTTTCACACTCATAAATAAGTCTGTGTTTTCAAGTTCCTTTGCTATACCTTTAATTATCTTATTTTTAAAATCAACAATTTTTATTAATCCGTCATCAAAAGTAATTTCAATTTTATAATTTTCTGCAGGGATAGCTTGTATTATTTTATTTATTTTTTGCATATTATACCAAAGGTTCAATTTTGTTAGGTTGTTTAAGTGTTTTATTTATTCTGTTCTTTCTTACATTGCTTAGGTATCACATGATAATATTTCTCGTAATGGTTCATTTCAATTTTTTAAGTTGAGAATTTTGGACAAGAGATTTCATTTGAGTTATGGCAATTTTATTGAGCTGTTGTAAGCGTTTGCTTTGTTTCAACCCTTGATGAATTAATACAGCATTAATGCTTTCCATATTTGATAAAACAACCGATTGTTCAATGCTTGCATCATCACGTATATTTCCTTCCGTTTTCGGATGGGCATCTCGCCATTGCTTTGCTGTTAATCCGAACAAAGCCACATTCAGCATATCTGCTTCGCCGGTATATACAAAATTGATTTGTTGTTTATTTAATTCTTTCGGTATCAGGTTTTCTTTGATAGCATCAGT
>JAPLFI010000553.1 GCA_026390755.1 Ignavibacteriota bacterium | reverse complement strand
TTAAAATTCAGGGAAATATTTATTAATATATCCATTTACATCATCTTTTTACAAATATAAGCAAACGAAATGGACAGGAGATGTCCCTGTGATTATTTATTATTGCTGCTTACTGGGAATCTCATTGTTTTGGTTTAGTTAGCAAGTTATTGGTAGGTCCGGAAATCACCCCGGACGACATATTCTTACCCCTGGTCAACTACGACGATTTACCGTTTTGAATTATTTTGACTTAATCGCATAAGATTTATTTCCTAAGTGCTCTTATCTCGGTACCATCGGCTCAAACCGCGGCTCGTTTAATATTTTACTTATTACTGTCTTCATTTTCCCGTTTGACATACGGATATCCTTACCGTAATAATATTTCCCGTCAGCCCCGGGACTTTGCGAATACGAAATGATCAAAGTTAGCTTTTTATTAATATATTTATAAACATCAAATTGCCATGAGGCACCTGCCTGACTTCGGTTTAAAGAGTAAATACGCTTTTTAGTTTTTGAAACTCGAATTGTTATTAGATCATCGAATTCTTTGGCAAGTTTATATTTCCCGGTAGAGGGATTATACAAGAAAACATGCCCATAACAATTGTTTAACATCATACAACTATTTTTTAAATAAATATCCTTATAGCCATCGAAATTGTAATCGCCAATATCGAAACGAACTATATATTCACAGTCATTCTCATCTAAAGTTTGAATTAATTTACCTTTATTTGCTTTATATATTTTTATTTTATAAATATCGTCATAATCGTTTTTGCTTCCGTCATATTTGTTGTAATATCGGTATATCTTCAATCTTAATTTCGCCGCACCGTGCTTTGGTCTGATATTTATTACAGATGCGAGATATGTTTTATCTTTTGATTCTTTGTCTTGCGTAAATGAAATACTGGCAAAAAATATTACCAATATCGAAACAGATACAATAATTCTCATATTTACTTTTAATAGCTTTTAAAGTTTGATAAAATATACGGGAAAATAAGTGTCCTTGTGTTTCCCTGTACCAGGCGAATATTAATAAAAAATTGCAGATTGTTCGGTACCGCTCTTCCTCAGCGTGAATCCCTCTCCAGCTCCTCCAGTATCACTATCATTCCGTAAGTATCTCTTCCGCAATACTCGAGCAGATTTTTTCGAATCCGCGATATTTCTTTCTCATCCTTCAGTGCCATTAACCTGATGAATTCCGAACTTGCAACGCCGCCTCCCTGTATTTCAAGGTCATCGTAACCGTATTTCGGATTTATCGCCGGCAATACCTTTTTAAGCGAGTGACTGCTCCTCATTTCGGGTTTGTAATATAACCTGTTCTGAAATGGTGTCATTAAATCTGCAATCCTTGAGATTCTCTCCGCTATTTCATCTGAATATTCCGGAAAGTCTGATGCAAGCTCCTTGAGTCTTCCAATTTCAAATCCCTGATTATATACTAATATCATTCCAGGTCTCTTTGTATCCACAAGAAGTTGCTTTATCAACGCCGGTCTCGGGTCTGCCTTTCCGTCGCCAAGGAATTCGTAATGCCCGGGCTTTGAAATTTTATCTTCTTTATAATATAGTGAATACTGAAACACTACTTGCTGATACGGACGTGAATTGTCATAAATCGGTACTGCCGATTGTATGCTTTCAAAATCCAAAAAGTACAATGGATATTTAACCGTCTTTAAAAAGTCCTTTAACCCGCCCTTGTCGATAATATTTATTCTATCAATGAAACTGGTTTTCTCAATTATCTGGTTCGTGGATAATTTCACGTCATCGGGAATATCCTTAATATTTATAACTCCCTGTTTGTATAATTCAAATGCTTTCTTCCCAATTCGGCTTAAATCAAATACCGAGTATTCCGGAATGTGCTTCCAGCAATGACCGATAAAATCACAATCATAAGGATTCGTGCAATGAGGTCCTATATCAATATCGGGCGCTGTTTTGCTTTTCAGAACTTCTTTCAGCTCTTTTTCTTTCTGCCCTATGAAACTTTGATTTTCAATTACTCTGTCTTTTACGGATTCCGTTTTGAATAACTGGTTTATTTCAATATCGCCTTTTCTTACATACTGGTTATTAATAAATACTACGAAAATATCCTCAATATCAATTCCGCATTTGGTTATTACATGATATTGTATTGCTGTATCACATATCTGGTAATCGCTGACCGATGTGGAGCTTTTTACTTCATAAATTTTCCATTTATTTCCTGATTTAACCATTATATCGGCTATCACCAGCACTCCGTCAGACTGAAATGCCGCTTCATATATAACCTCTTTCCCTTCCTCAATGTACTTTCTCGTCATCATCGCCGATTTCTGTCCGCTCTTTGTGATTTCAAATCCGCAGTCGGCTCCTCCGGGAAAAAGTTCCTGCGCTAATTCTCCCGCCTCATGTCCGGTATCGAATATTGCCTGCCTTGACGCCGGAATCGCATCCCGCAGTTCCGGATTAAACTTATTCAGGTATAATGATTTCCTGCACTGAAGCCCTCGTATAAATGTAGATTTAGATAATGTGTGAAACGGGAGTATTGTATCCATATTATTTAAAATTATGATCTCAAGTTATTAATTTCTGAAATTAATTGTAATTCTGTTAAAATCTGAGCTTTTTCATCCCTGCATCGTAAATCTGCAATCGCCTGATACAAACTGATAAATTATTTCCTGTAATACAATATAACATATAAATAATTGAATTTTTTCTAATCTCATTAAAATAAATTTAATTTATAATTCAGTATATTCGTATCATAATAATAGGTAAAAATATTTGTGAAAATCCATGAAGGACCTGATTAAAAAAGAAATCGATAAAATCGAGAGCAACATTGATTCACTTGTTAATATCATTGGTATGTATGAGGATGAGTTCACCGCTTACGGTGTGCGGTATGTTACGGAAGATAACCGGCAATTCTTTTTCATAGATAATAATGCAGATGTTCTTGCCGTCGCGCATCTGGATACCGTGATGATGATGCCTTCTTTCAGGTATAATAAGGATGAAGCAATGATTCACAGCTCGTTTTTGGACGACAGACTCGGTGCGTACGTAATATTAGAACATCTTCAGAAAGAACTGAAATATGATATCTTGCTTACCGTGGATGAAGAGCATCGGAAATCAACTGCGCGCAGTTTCAAT
>JAPLFI010000519.1 GCA_026390755.1 Ignavibacteriota bacterium | reverse complement strand
TATAAACAGCGTTAATCCGAATATTTAAAACGGGATATTAATTACTCAGGCTGACCGCGCATGGTTTATAATACTTACCGGCTGAAAGAATTTGAATAAATCTGATAAGCAAGTAACGGAATGAGTTTAAAAGCTCCATAGGCCGATTTCAGGTCAGTTCCAAAACCTTATATTACGATATTGAAATATTCTTCTTCGGTTAACCAAAAATCCGGTTCAATAATTTTTACTTCGTTGTAAGATAAATCGTAAAGTTTGAACAAGCGTGACTCTACTTCTTTTTCGTATATATCTGCTCTTTCGGGTTCTTTTAAACAATTTTTTATTGCTATATATTTATTATCAAACCATTCTGATTGCTCTGCTGATATTTTTTTAATTGGTACGGTAATCATTTTATTATAGTCCAGCTTTACGCGTCCTCCTTCTCCGGCATCCCCATAAGCAACAAACTTTATCCGTTTGAACCAGTCAAATATCAGTGAATTCAGGAAAAAGAATAAAAACTTGCTGTCGCTGATAATCATGTAACAACTGTTATTTATATAATAACCATCCGTATCCAAATAGAAATTATGTTTCTTAGCAGTGTGTATATAAATTATTTTAGGGTTTTCAAATTCGCCGTAATATTTTATTAATTCATTCTTGTAAGTTTTTAAATGATTATAAGCCGAAGAATATTTTTTTGAAATATCCTGTTCATATCCCGTCGCGATGAAATATTTTTCATCAGTAATTTCCCATTTATTTATTGATCTTGACGACGCATATTTCTTTATTATTGCTTTGCTTTCTGATTTAAGTAATTCGATTCCCTTCATTGAATCAAGAATAAAAGCATCATTTAAACCGGTTTTTATTCCGTAAAATAATTTATCATCCGTAAATTCCCGAAGCGGTTTAGAATTCGAATAAATTTTACTCATCATATTTATATCATTGCTATCAACGAATTTCCATTCGGATTCATCTTTGATAACATTCAGATATTCACCTTTTGCAATAATATTCAGATCCAAATTATTTAAAGATTTTACCGGGTAATATCTTGTTTTATCAGAATTATTATTTATAATTTTTGTGATTGCAGTATCGGTTGACGCTTCAAATACCGGTAGTTCAAAAAAATCAATAATCAAATCTACATTCTTAAATCGCAGTTTATTTCTTAAACCTGCGCCGTATTTTGTTTTCAAATATTTATTTAATGTGATAAAAATAATTATGCCATCAGCATCAACAATATTAAGCGCAGAATCAAAAAAATATACATACAGGTCGGTGATGCCGCTTCCAACAGCCGGATGATTTTCAATATATAATTGTTTATAATACGCGTCAATTGATTCCTGCCTGACATAAGGCGGATTCAATTTTTTCGGTTTTACCGTTTTCTTCCAACGAAGTTACTATAAGACTCCATTCTAATTCCTCAATTTCGTTTCTTAACTCACGTTTTTGTTCTTTATCAGAAGTTAGAAAAAATTCACGGTGCAATTTATACAGTTTTTCGGATATCTTAACTGAGTCGGAATCTTTCACAAATAAGCCGCTTGATTCGTTCTCAATTTTCTTAGTCTGCAATCTTTTAATATATTTTTGAAGCGATTTTAAATCATTATCTAAGATTACTTGTTTCGATTTTGTAAGTTTTTTACCATTATTGAGTTGCAGATATTCCTTTTGCAAGGAATTTAGTTTTTCTTTCGCGCGGTTTAATATCTCGTTTTCTTTGAATTCCGAGTTTGAATCCAATAATTTATCATCAAAAATCTTGACCCCTTCGTATGTCTCCAATAATGAATTACCCTGCATGAATTTAAAATCAAGATTCGGGAGCGAATCAACTCCGAAATTGCTTCTCGGTTTATCAGGATTGTAGTCTATCTCTACTACTAACGATAACCACGCTCTTAATCGTGCAATATCAACAGCCATCGGCATTATATCTATACCGTAAATATTATTGGAGAGAATTTCTTTTTTGAGTTCATAAGTGCGGGGATAAAATCCGGTCAATTCCCTCAGAGTGATTAAACGATGGAGTATTCCCATAGGAAAGGCGCCGGAGCCGCATGCGGGATCAAGAATTTTGATATTTTTAAGAATATTATCCGCTTCCTGCTTTCTTTTATTGAGTTTTTCGGGCCATACTGCATTTGATGCAAAAGCAGAATCTAATTCATGAGGCGAAATATTAAGTTTATTCGCGATATGCGTTTTAATACTTTCTTCGGTCATATATTCCACTATCTCACGGGGAGTATAAAACGCTCCGAACGCTTTTCTTTCATCGTTCGCAATCTTTTCAGTTTCGGGATTCTGACTTGCAAGCAGGTTTTCGAATATACGACCCAGCATTTCGGGATCAACTGCGACCTGCTGATAAGTACTACTGCTTTCATCAACTGTGAAATCGAAGCTTTCCAAAACATTAACAAAAGGTAATAACCAATCGTCAAGATTCAGACTTTTAAAGAATAAATCCTCGCTATTTTCATCGAATAATCCACCGTTTAAATAAGGTATTTTTTCGAATGCAGAATCGCCGTTAGTTGTATAAATTCTTTCCGGAACTTTAGTGTTAAGTGTATCAAAAAATAGTTTTCGCAGATATGTCTGAAAATAATTTTTAGTACATTCAACTTTTTCGCTGTTAATTAATTCTCCCGGAATTATACCCTTTTCTTTTAGAAACCAGCAGAAAATATAACGACCGATAAGGCGAATCGAAAACTGTTTTACCTGTTCATCGGTTGAATCTGTTACGCTCCGTTTTACTATACTGACTAAAGCATCATATCTTTCTTTTATTTTCTTGTAAAATTCCTTGTTTACTTCCTTTACGTCGAGACTTTTCCAGAAAATATTCTCAATTTCAGTTTTTGGTTTCTGCGATATACCTGCCCACTGATTAACGATTTTAAAATATTGAGTATTTGTTAATCTTTCCTTGAAACTAATTACTCTTTTCTGCTCACCTTTATTGAAAATTACAATCAGTTTATCATATTCGGAAGTTGTAATAAAATGGATGAAATACGGGGCTTTTGTAACATTTCTTAAAATTTCCGGTGTATTCTGGAAACTTTCGCTTAAAGGGTCATTATCAACTAATTGAGTGATAGATTCTTTTCTCACTTTATTTAACACGGCAAATCTTATTCTGACAAGCTGAGAATCGGAAGTTAATCTGTATAACTGCGGTTGATTAGTGACGGTATGCGACACCAAATACTCTCTCATTTTTTGTGTTCTGGGAGCAACGAGGCGCGGCGTACCTCCTGATGGAGGTTCAAGTCCCATCCATTCAATTAGAGCAAAACTAAACTCGAGAATATTTTCTCTTTTGTGCTCTTTTCCTAATTTCAGTAAAATATCATTTAATGATTGCAGTGTCATCAGAATTCAAATATTTGTATAATTTCTTTTAACGGCGCTTTTTCGGTTTTCTCATCGGGCTTATACTGATGTGCCAAACTTAAAAATTCTTTAATAAGCTCATCTTTTATAATCTGATTATTCCTTAATAATCTGTTTAATAACCTGACCAATTTGTTGTTTTGTTTATTAATATACGCATTCTCGGAAGAAAATAAACAATTATAAACTAATTCGATATCCTCAACAGAATATCCGTAATCCTGCATCTGTGCGATTAATCTATTTATAGCAATATTTTGAGGCTCATTATATCTGTTCAGATGGTCATCTACGGCAAACTGATATTGAATAATAAAGTTAACTATTTTAGATTCAATTATAGGTTTATTTATGAACTTATCTTTAAACCTTATATTTTCTTCGCTGGTTGCTTTTATGAATAATAATCCTTCGGCTGATGTGAGAAGTTCGCCTGAATATGTATCATCAAATGCAACGAAATATCCGGCTTCGTCATTATCATCAATTAAATGAGCTAACTGCTCGAAATATTCATCACTTTTTTGCATTTGCACTTTTCCCCATTTTCCTTTGGGAAGATTCTTTACCAAATCCTTATATTCCTGATTGAATTTATCTGACCTGTCAAATTCTCTTAAATCGTCCATAAACAAATCTTCAGCGGCAAGAAGCTCCGACGTTTCAAAAATCTTTTTAAAAGCTTCGAGCCTTTTCTTTTCATCGCGGCTGTAAAGTTCTTCCGTATAGTCCTGCGGAATAGGTTCTTCATCCAAAACGGACTGGTCTGAACCAATCGTATATCTTATAAGATTAATTTTATCCTCCAACTTCCGTACTAACTGAAGATACTGCTCTAATTGCTCCGTAGGTCTGAAATTATATATAAATATTTCCTTATGCCGTGTACCCAAACGGTTTATCCTGCCGTTTCGCTGTATCATACGAACTGGATTCCAGTGTAAATCATAATTAATTATTATACCGCAGTCCTGCAGATTCTGCCCTTCTGAAAGTTTATCTGTTGCCGCAAGAAAATCAATCGCTTTTTCATCCGGTTTAATATTATACTTCTTTGCCACCGGCGCAAATCGCTGAGCATAATTCTCAATATCGCCTTTTGAACCAAGAGCAAACTCTATATTCTTTTTCTTTCTTAACAAAGGAGGAAGTTCAGCTTGCAGATATTTCAAAGTATCGGCAAAATAAGTAAATATTAAAACTTTATTATCCTCGTTCTCGTCAAGTTTATCGGCAAGTACTTTTATTTTATTATCTTTAGAAATTAAGAGAGTCAACTGGTTTTTAATAATTGTTATCGCCGATAGGTCTTTTATTATATCTTCCTTTAACCGCTCGACAAAAAAGATTCCGGGATCTGCTTCAATAGTTTGAAAATCTTCTTCACTTTCCTCAAATGTATTTATATCAAAATCTAGCTGGTCTTCATCCGCCGCCTGCTCATTATATGCGTCAACAACTTTATTAAGTTTAACAAGATTCTTTACGGAAATAATTTTATTGTACTTCTCTAATTTTTCCTGAAAATCCATCAGTTTTTTTTCATAACTATTAACCGACAGCAATATTGATTTCAAAGAAGATTCGAAACGTTTTAAAAAGATAGTTCTGAAAATTCCGTAAATACCAATTTGCCGCGAAAGTTCTCTGTTTTCGTCAACATTTAGTTTTAATTCGCCTCTTTTCCTGCCGTAATACGCGTGTCTGTATATATTATATCTATAGCACGGAAAACCAAAGGAAAGCAGCCCGCTGTAAATAATTTCCAATGATGAGTTTATAGTTGTATCTCTTTTTTCGTAAGTATTGGATGAATCAAGCGGATGAGCAAGATATTCAAGGTCTGCAATACTATTAATTGAATATTGATAAATATTTTTGAAATTTACATCGCTTTCAGCAAATTCCAGAAGTTTACTTTTATATTGATTCGATATTTCATATTCAAGATTATCGGGATATGACTGCGGAAACTTCTGTAACTCCCCGTTTATAACCAATCCTTCCGGGTATTCTTTTTCTATTCCCTGTCTTGTCCGGCGGACAATAAAACGATTTAATAACGGCGTCAACTGTTCTTTTAACTGGCTGAAATTTACGAAACCGGAATTTCTGATTTGCAGTTTCATATCGGTTTGAAGCAGTTCAATACGCTCCTTCAGTGTGAAATATTTCCCTTTTGCCCTGTCATAAAACTTTCCGAGTTTATAAATATTACCGCCCGAACCCAGCATTATTTGATTTGTTAAATCTGAAAGCTGATTATTAACAGGAGTTGCAGTCAGCATCAATGTCTTTGCGTTCTCATTCTCCTGTTTCCATTTTATGAATACATCAAACCTCTGCCCGCCCGACGACCTTAAGTTATGGCTTTCATCAAAGACAAATAAACCAACAGGAATAGACTTCAGATTTTCCCGTATATCTTCAATACGGTTTGTATCCTGCAAGCTGTATATCTCAGGCAAATGTATCATTTTGAAATCATCGAAAGACTTCCGCCATTGAGGAATCAGGCTTGCGGGTACGACGATTACGACGCGCTGATTTAAAGTTTGTTTATAATATTCAATTACTTTTATTGCAGTATAAGTTTTTCCCAAGCCAACCGAATCCGAGAGCATTGCGACGCCCTGACGTTCAAGTTTCTTAATCAAAGAATTTGCATTCCGGATTTGAAACTTTAATAACTGAGGTTTACCGGATTCAAGGCTGTCCAATTCAACCGTATTTTCTTTCTCATCTTCTAATTCCTGATTATATATTTTATACAAAGCGTGAATATACATTTCATAAGGACTGAAGCAAATACTTCCGTGTTTACTAATATCAAGAATCTCTTCTTTATAAATTCTCGACCATTCTTCACTTTCCGCCCAAAGTTCTTCAAACCATGTTCTATGGGAGGGGTGCTGATTCAGGTTTTTTCTCACATAATTTACAGTTGCATTATTATCTTCGAACTGGTTAAGTTCTAAATTTCCCGATAGTCCTTGTTTTGTAAAGTTCGAACTACCGATTATACCGACAGCATTTTCATCTTCACTGCCGAAGATATAACATTTTGCATGAAGAAAATTTTTCTTATATACACGGATTTGTAATTTCGGATTTTCGGTTTTTTCATTAATGTGACTGTTGAGCAAATCTGCAATTTTTTGAAACTCATTCTTTAATTGCAAATCTTCCAAATCTTTTTTCAAATATTTACCGGGAAAACCGGGGTCAACGGTTTCGGGATTTCTCACCTGATATGATTTAACAGTTGGTTCTTCACCCAGAAGTAATCTGAATGTTGTATTCTCTCTCTCAAGAAAACATTTTAATGAATCATAAATTTCGACCATACCCGGCAAGTCCCAATAACCTGTAGCTATAGATACCTGCGAATAAGCTGTATTAACGAATAACTCCTTTAATATTTCGCTAAGCCGATATTCATCAGAGGAATTGTCTAGTAATTTAATTCCGGATTTCATAATAACATAATTTTATCGAGTTTTTAATAATAACTCTTTACAAAATAAACTGATTTTTCAATAATAACAAAGTAATATAATTTGTTTAATTCCGAGCAAAGAAATGTATCATTGAATGATACTTTTCCGATAAAATACAAAATTTGAATAAAATAGTTTTAAATGATTGTTTAATCATCTATATATAAAATATAGCACCGGAATAGTATATATTTCTTGTTTAATTTATCGCGTATGCTGTGCATCATTTTAGCGGCATCAAACTCTTTTTTAATCTGCTTCATTTATTAACGCCTTCTAATGTCACTATTTCAATTGAATCAATTAATTTATTTATCTATGTTTCCAACAGCTTACAATTATTTACAGAGCGGGGGATGTTAATTCTCATCCGAAAAAGCAACTGAACTGTTAATTTAAAAACGTGCAATATGGATACTCAAAGAAATCCGGGTAAGCAGGCCACAGCCGACAATATTCTTTTATTCAAATCTGACAATTTTTTTCCAAAATGTTCTGAAACTGTTCATTCTTTGAATTTATATTATAATCACATAATATTATGAAAAAATTATTTACACTTCTTTTCGCACTTTCGATTTATCATTTTACATTCAGTATTGATAATTGCTTCGCGCAGTGGATTCAGACAAACGGTCCGTACGGCAACGGGACCATCCGGTGTTTTGCCGTGTCTGGAAATAATTTATTCGGCGGTTCTTGCGAACATGGAGTTTTCCTGTCAGCGAATAATGGTGATAGTTGGTCGCAGACCTCGCTTAATAATCATGCCGTTCTCGGACTTTTCGCAAACGGAACGAGTGTCTTTGCCGGTACTATTGAAGGCGCTTATCGAACGACAAATAATGGTCAAAACTGGGTAAGCGTTAATAATGGATTACCGACTATCGGGGGTGTCTTCGATGTGTATGGTTTCGCATCGCTGGGATCAAATTTATTCGCGGGAACTGACGACGGAGTGTATGTTTCTACAAATAACGGAAATAACTGGAGTTCACGGGGGTTATCATATATTCTTGTTACGGCACTCGTTGCAAGCGGAACAAATTTATTTGCAGGGACCTGGGATGCTTATTCCCGTGACAGCGGCGTGTATCTTTCGACAAATAACGGCATGAACTGGACTCCCACCGGGTTAACGCATATCAACATCAAATCCCTTGTATCTATTGGAAATAGAGTTTATGCCTTAGGTACTGGAGTTAATTACTACCATATTTATCTCACTACAAATAATGGCGGAAATTGGAATATAATTGGCGGGCAATTTACTGATTTGTATTCTATAGGCGTAAGCGGAACAAATTTATTTGCAGGAACTTATGCCCCCCCGTCCGTCGGGAATCGTGTGTTTCGTTCTTCTGATTATGGAACAAGCTGGTATTCAGCTTACAGCGGTTTGTTCGGTTCTTCGGCTATTTATTCTTTTGCGGCAAACGGAAACAGTGTTTTTACTGCGACCGAAGGCAGCTCAAGAACCGATGTTTACCGCTCGACAAATAACGGGGATAACTGGACTGTTTCCAATACCGGAATGTTATTTAAATTTGTTCCAGCCCTGGCTTCAATCGGAACAAATATCTTTGCGGGAACGTACGCAGGCGGAATATTCCGTTCGTCAAATAATGGGGATAGCTGGACCGAAGTCAGTGATAGCTTGCCGAACTATACAATAATTTCTCTTGCCTCATCAGGAAGTAATTTATTTGCCGGAGTTTTTGATTATGGTATATATAAATCTACTAATAACGGGGCGAGTTGGTTTCCGTGCGGTTTGGCTAATCAGAAAGTACGGGTCCTTATGACGAATGGAAATAGTATTTACGCGGGATTAGGTTCTCCCTACGGTAGCGGCAGCGTATTTCTTTCTACAAATAACGGCGGGAGCTGGAATTCACTGGGTCTGACATATAAAGATATTTATGCTCTTGCCGTAGTTGGTTCAAGTATTTTTGCGGGTACTTATAATGACAGTCTGTATCGCACAACGAATAACGGCGTGAACTGGATTCCCGTTAATAATGGTATAAATCAATACGTTATTTCCCTTACTGCGGTCGGAACAAATATCTTTGCGGGAACATTAGGTAACGGTATTTATGTCTCGTCTAATAACGGAAATAACTGGTCGCCGGTAAACAATGGATTACCTGAGGCATGTTATGTATTGCAGCTTTTATCAAGCGGCTCCAATGTTTTCGCGGGAATTTCGAATTCGAATACTTATTCACAAACCGTGAAATTAATATATCTTTCAACCAATAACGGGAATACCTGGATTAATAAATCCCAGGGTCTTGATACGGTTATAACAGAGGTTTGGTCTATGATGGTCGCGAACAATTATATTTTTGCGGGAACCAAAATATATAGCGGTCAGGGTGAATATGGAAAATCCGTCTGGCGCCGCTCTTATTCGGAAATTATTGGAATACAAAATATTTCCAATGAAATTCCTTCTTCCTTTGCATTGCATCAAAATTATCCTAATCCGTTTAATCCTACAACGAAGATTAGTTTCCAGTTTCCAGTTGTCAGTTTTTCGTCTTTAAAAATCTTTGATATTACCGGAAAAGAAATTGCAACGCTTGTAAATGAAACTCTGAAACCCGGCACTTATGAAGCGATATTCAACGGCTCGCAACTCCCAAGCGGAGTTTACTTCTATAGATTAACTGCAGACGGGTATGTTGAAACAAAGAAAATGCTGATGATAAAATAGTATCAAATTATTCTGACTAAGAATTCAGATAAATATCTTTATCAAAAAGTTCTTCTGTAAATATCCTGAAATAAATTCAGGACAAGTTTTTGTCCATAAAGCAATATTGAATTGCGGTCTGCTTACTTTGATTTAGCAAATACAAATGTTACAGAAGCGCGAAAACCGAATTCAGGTTTATACGAATTAGCGAAATAATATTTCGGACCGAGGGCAAAACTAATTATCTGTCCTCCGATTTTAGTTACCTTTGAACCGACTAATATAACTGCTCCTGTTGTAGTTTTGCTCTTCCATTCACTGCTCATTTCCGAGCTAAGAGATATCCCCCATCCGCCTGTAAAATTTTGAGTACAAAAGGGCTGTAAATATGACAGACTAAAATTCGGATAGCTTTTTTTTCCTGCAAAACTCCACATATGACTGAACAGCGCTCCAAAAGTCAGTTTGCCTTCCTGTACAAGCCCCGCAAAAGTGGGACCAAATCCCCATTTTTTTGTGGCGTATTCTACCGGCGCTGCAATCGGTATATTGAAAACAGGACCAATACCCCATATTATTCCGGGAGCGGAGGGCGAGAGAAATAAACTGAGCGAGACATCATGGATTCCTATCTGTGTGCTGTTACCAATTACATTAAACTGTGACACAACGGGTAAAATTGTTCTGCTGATGAGATTCCAGTTCTTGTTCAGTGTAAACGGAATAACGGGCTGGAAGTTCATTGTCCATCTGAAGCCAGAATTCGGCTTGATGTTGAAGTCGAAATTATTCTGGAACGGAACGCTTATCATAGAGGCGACGGGGTTTGCGAGTTTTTTCGCGATTTCATCCGCACTTTGGGAATATGATATTTGGCAGAGAAATACAAATAAAACCGAAGTAATGATTAAAGTTTTCATGTTTATAATTTAATAATTTTACTAAGAAGAACAAGAGCTTTTGCCACAGATTAACAGAGATCCTGAAACAAGTTCAGGATGACAAATGAAATAAGAACTAAGAACTTTTTTACACGAATTTACACAAACTGTCACGAATTAAAGAACTATTCTGAGAACAAGAGCTTTTGCCACAGATTAACAGAGATCCTGAAACAAGTTCAGGATGACAAATGAAATAAGAACTAAGAATAAGAGCTTTTCGTATGAAAGTCACGACGGTTTAGAATGCAAAGCCGATATAAAGAGAAAAATTCAGACTATTAAAATTGCTTGCATTTGCATAAGACAGCGGTGACTTTCTGCTAAGTGACATCGGGACAAATCTGTAGTTCACATCAAATCCCAGTCCGGTATTATTCCAGTAATAATTATACCCAAGTCCGAGTACTGCATCCGGCGCCCAGGTACTGCCGCTTATACTGAATGGCTGAGCTATTCCGCCTG
This sequence comes from Ignavibacteriota bacterium, assembly GCA_026390755.1. Lineage (GTDB taxonomy): Bacteria > Bacteroidota > Ignavibacteria > Tepidaquicellales > Tepidaquicellaceae > JAPLFI01. Next base: position 8,157 of record JAPLFI010000519.1, on the reverse strand, counting down.
TCGGTCCGCCTGTTCCCGTGAAACTTTCGTAAATGTACATTGCACCGAGGCTGAGATTCAGATTTAATCCTTCTCCGAAATCATTGCCGTAATTCTTTAAAGGATAATATTTTAATTTTAAATTTAACGGTATAGCAAATAAATATGCGTTAGATAAAGTGTAAGTATTCTGATAGGTAGTGCCGGTTGGACTATCATCATACCACCAATACGGGTCATCATCCCAGTAATTGAAAGGTCCGCCGCCATAGGAACTGGAAGGTGTAAAGACAAAAGCAGGCGCAAATTCAACGGCGAAATGTCTGTTCAGATTAACTCCAAAACTGAAATTTATATCCGATACAGACTGCGCATTATTTGTGCCAATCCCGTTATAATAATAATTCACATCGGAATTAGTGAAGAAATCCAGAGAAAATCCGAATCCTGCATAGTATTTATCTCCCCACGCAACTCTCTGAGAAAAAGATGCGGATACACAAAACAGAATCAGCACTACTGTAAAAACAATTTTTTTCATTTTAATTTTGTTTAATATTTTCAAAAATTATGATTATTAAAAAGTATGATTTAACTGTATAATCAACTGATGGACTTCGGGCGAGCCGGCAGTTTTCCACAGAGTATTATTATAACCGACTATAGCCGAGCCGTGAATCCATGTCGGGAATGAGACTGCCACCGAGCCTTTCACAGAGCTTTGCGCATTTCCGCTGTAACTGCCGTCAATTTTTGTTCTGCCGCCGCCGCTGTATATCAATCCCGCATTCACCCAGCATTTATTTCCTATATCCTGACTGTAATGAGCTTCAAGACCAAACAGAGGATCCTGCGCGAGACTGTGATTAACAAGGAACTCCGAGTTAGTACTTGAAAATTTGACGCTTCCGTAGAAATCGAGCCAGTTCTTTCCTTTCATTGTTGTAATACTCATATTCACAACAAATTTATACGTATAACGGTTGGAGCCGATGTTTGTTGACTTAGTCTTGTCGTAATTCCCTAACGGCAATCCCATTACAAAGTGTGCGCTCATATACGACATCGGGACAAAAGTACTCCAGTTTTTTCTTGATACCGCAGGTCCCCCGAAAACATTCATATCGAGTGTCAATGACGGATCACCGACGCCCCATACACGTTGCGTAATGGTGTCAAGGTCGGGGTTATAGCTCAATAAGCTTGAAGCTGAGACACCAAGACCTATTCCGCCGCACCTGCCGAAGAAATTCATAACATGCGTATAAAATAAACTGGCGAGATTGTTACGGGTTTCTGTATTATCAACCGGCAGGGACTGGTCTTCCCAGGTATTGGAAAATATGTTGTTATAATGCAACTGAAAAATATTATCGTGCAGGGGTACGTCAACGTAAATCCTGCCGTACTGGGCACCGGAGTTTCCTGCAATAAGAAGAATGAAGAGCAGGCTTATGTAAAGTATTTTTCGTTTCATTTTTATTTATTATATTTTAAATACTTGACAAAGATTACTATATTTCCTTTTTTAATATAGCGAGTTTACATACAATTTCCCTTGCCGAAACAAGTGCCTCATTATCGGCAGGCAACTGCCAGAGAGATTTCCCTTCCCTATCGAATTGCTTCAGTACATCATTTTCGGGTATCATGCCGATAATGTTAACATCATCCGGAAGTATCAGGGAGTCGTTTTCAGATACGCGGTTGACGACTACTGATATTTGCGAAGTTTTAACCATTCCGTAAATAACACGAAGCGTATCGAGGCTTCTCTGCGAGGCATCCACTACAATAATAACATTATTGACGCGGTTTGTGACATCGCGGTTAATCTGTTCAATCCCTGCTTCTGCGTCAATCAGCACGCATGAGAAGGCGGAAATAACTTCTGCGAGTGCGGACTTCAGGAGATTATTTGCGGAGCAGAAACATCCTTTCTCCTTCGTGCGTCCCATCGCAAGAACTGAATATTTTTCACGCTCAACGAGTGAATTGAGTATAAAATAATCGAGCTGTCCGGCAATCTGCTGTGCAAGGACCTTTCCGCCCTGACGCGCCCCGCCGATAAATCTGTCCCGCACATCGGCGAGAGTATTGACAACTTTTTCACCAATTGCCGATACGAGTCCTCCGACAGGGTCGGCATCCACTAATAATAAAGGTGTAATACCTTCATCAATAATGGCTTTTGACAATAATGAAGAAAGAACGGTTTTCCCTACGCCGCCTTTTCCGCAGACGGATATTATTGGTATATTTTTCATAAGTATTTAGTATTTAGTACTCAGTATTTAGTATTTAGTACTCAGTATTTGGTATTTAGTATTTGGTGTTCGTGATAGTTTTTTTTCTTTTTTCTTTAAGGACTTCTCTTATATCGTCGCAAACGGGCTTATCGGCACATGAACTGCAGTCGAACTCACAGTCAATATCGTAGCCTTTGATTTTCCAGTTTTCTTTTACTATCTCCCGGGAAATCTTCTGTACCTGCGCTGATATTTCATCTAATAACTTCACATCTTCTTTTCCCGAAGCAACAAAAACGATTTCCATGGATTCAATTTTCGAATTACACGACTTATAAACCGACATAAGTGCTTTCCCGAGGCATTCAAAGTCAAATCCTTTTTCGGCAACGTTTTTGCTCACTCTGCTCCATACATTTTGCGGCAGGCTCCGAATCATATATCCCTCTATACTGTCACCTACGAAACACGACTGCTGAAGCGACTCATGTTCTTTATCATCGAGTCCCGCACCGCCGAATATTAACACCTGTCCGAAAGGAAGGCTTTTGCCTGAAGATTCAGGAATATCGGGTCCGATTAAAGTGATTCTGCCGTTCCTTATAAGTGAAGGATTGTCGGTTGAAAGTATAAAAGCGCATGAACCTGCTTCCGGATTTCCGAGTTCCACGTATGTATCCTGACGTAATATGATTCCGGGATTGGCATCGGGACCGACTTTAAACGGAAGATTATCTTTTATCTGAGCAGAAGAAAACGAAACATTGAAGACAGTTACGCGTCTTTCTTTTGCTTTCATACCCTCAACATATTCGGATATTTTATTTACGTATGTGTCGAAAACGGACATATAATTTTTTCAATAAATAGTTTCTTTCTTAAAATATTCAACCCCTGTATCAATATTCAATTCAAAGTTAAATGTGCCTCTATTGATAATTGATAGCTGCTGTGCTAAGCGGTTAAAGATTCACCTTTTTTTTTCACACTGTATTTCATTATGAAGTCCCAGCCCCAGATAATCAGCCATCTCAGTACGACCCAACCGAGAACAGTTATAAGAAAATCAAAGTTCTTCTCCAGACTCGGATACCCATGATAAGCAATAAAAAACACAGCCGCCATATTGCCCAGTGAGCATGCAAGTGCAATGCTGATGCGGTCTTTACGCTCCGCACCGGTTGCCGCATAGTAACCCGCGATAATTGTAATGCTCGTCATAACAATCATTGCAATAATACCCGTGATGCCGAAGACACTAATAATCTTACCGACGGAGCCCGGAAGAAAGATAATCACCAATAAAATTGCCGATACTTTGAAATACCAGTCAAAAATCACTTCGAGAATATTCGTAAGTTTCGGTAAAAACTGACGGAATAAGAGTCCCGCTAACATCGGCACTATTGCAACAGCAGAGACCTTCATAAGAATATTTTCCGGCGAAGCCGAGAGATTGAGAGGAAACCAATGACTGAAAACCCACATCCAGAAAGGAACCGTTAAAGGCATAAGCAGTATAAGAACAATCATAATTGCAGAAGCCATGAGAAGACTCCCCTTTTTGCCGTGAGCATCCACAAGGTCGAACGGATCGCCTACGGCAATTGATGCAATCAGCATTATACCTCCGAGCACAAGCGGTACAGGAAAGATTTTAACAATTCCTGCGGCAATGAGCGGGATTAATATTGCCGTTACGAGAAAGACTTTAAGCAGAAGCCACTTTTTGTCAAGGATTTCCTGACCGATAATTTTGAACGTGAACTTTGATGTTACTACAAATACATAAATCGGGAATACGGTGCCCATCCAAACTACAATCCAGTGTATTAATTCTTTATTGTTGTATATGCCGTTATACCATGTTACAATACTTTCCATAAGTTTTATGTTTTAAGTGTTAAGTTTTAAGTGTTAAGTGTTAAGTGTTAAGTGTTAAGTGTTAAGTGTTAAGTGTTAAGTGTTAAGTGTTAAGTGTTAAGTGTTAAGTGTTAAGTCAATAGTCCCGAGACTTCAAAAAAAGTTTTTATTTTATCGAACACCTGATCAGCCGACATATAGCGCTCGTCCCATAAGTCACAGCCAATTTGTATAATAGGAATACCTCTTTCGCGGACAATGTCCTGAACAGCTCCATGCATTGCATTTTGTTCCTTATGCCCTATATTCAGTCCCATTACCACTGCATCACATTTAAGCTCTTTGTAAATGCGAAAGATGTCATCGGTAAACGTCTGCAGAGTACCCATTGCGTGCTTTGCCATCGGCACATCGTTCAGATATCTTTTGGCAAACGAAGTAAACATTGCCTCCTCGCTTGAAGTATCAATCGGCGTCCACGGACCGCCCCAGTTGTAGTAGTCAGACATTTCAACCGCTCCAAGCTCTTTTGCGAGGCGTGTAAATAGTTTATCACCCATAGTAGGAATCATATCATACCACATAAACCTTATTTTCTCGGTAATGCCGTCAATGCCTTTTTTCTCCTTTACGCGCTTTTCAGTGGCGGATACCAGCCTTTCGAGCCAGTCAGTGATAATCGGGTCGCCGATTCTCGGTCCCCATCTTGATATGCGTGTAGCGGTTCTTCCCCACGTCCAGTCAATCGGAGTCGGAACAGCGCTCTTCAGAACCTGAAGTTCAAGCATTAGCTGACATTGCTTGTTTGCCTCTTCGCTTATTTGTCTGAGCTTATCCATATCGAGTTTTATGCCTGATATCTCTTCCAAAAATGCCGCCGCCTCTCTTATCTGTTTACCGAAATAGACCATACTTTCTTCACTTTTATCATGAGGTGCGCTCATAAAGAATTTCGGTACATCCGCCCACGGCTTGTAGTTATTTATCAGTTCACTCATAGACGAGACAATGTCGCAGGGAGTATTGCCAATGACAAGCATGGTTGGTTTTGGTATCATACCCGCTTCAAGCATATACATACCCATCTTTACACCTGTACAACCCATACTTCCTATTCCCATCTCCTTGCTTTTATCAATCAAATCGAAAGCCTGAGGCATTGCAGTCATAATTCCTCCGAACACCGGGATACTCCAATAGGGTAAACCGAGAGCGCAATGCACCTCCGTCATAGTATCTTCATTAGTCAGCCCGAATTTCTCTCCGTTTTTGGCTTTCTCAATGCAAGTCTCAAGAAAAAGGGCTTTAGTATATTCATCGCTTTCTGTTTTCAGCCGGTCAAATATATTATCTTTATTATCAGAATTCATTTTATTCTCCTTATTTTATATTTGATTTATTGTTTCGAGAAATGCTTCGATCCTTGTTCTTAACTGACCTACTAAGTCCGGTATATATTCCCTCTCGAACCATATAAACGGAATACCTGCCTCATGCAATTCAGATTTGAGCAAATAAAGTTCGCCCGCCCATGGGTCGCAGGAAATAAAGCACTGCCCTACGATTCCATCCACTTTATAATCCTTTGCCAGATCCATTATAAGTTGTTTCCTTTGCGGATGTGTGCCGATTGTTTTGGGACAATATGGCACATCTAAAACCTGATATCCTGCAATTGACAGAAGAGTGTCGTTTCCTTCTTCGGAAATTGTTTTAATCATCGTCCGTGTGCCGAAACAGGTCTGGTCGGTAACAACAATGCCCCCAAGCTCTTCGATGATATCGCAGAGGAGAGTATCATCGTGTCCGCAACCGATTATCATTAACCTTGAAGAATATACCTTTTCATTTTTAATAGTTCCAAGTTCATCAAGTAATATTTTTAAATCTTTATTATATTGCTCCTTAGGCATAGACATACCTGCCACCATTACGGCGACGGTTTCGGAGCCGGTAATCGGCGGATTCGGCAATTTTCTGAGTTCATAAAGTTTTTGCTGAAGCAACTTAGTTTCATTACAAAGTTTTACGGCATCCTTCAGTTTTTGCTCTGTGATTTCAACATTGAATTGCTTTTCAACGGCATCCTTCATTTTAAGAAGCTGGTTATGGAAGTGACCTACCATTAGCTCTCCGCTTGCGTGAGCATTATCGAGACAATAAATAAAAGGAGTTTTCAATCCTGCGTGTTTCCAGTTATCGGCGGTACGAAGAATAGTATCACAGCAGGTATTGGCAACAAATCCGTCGAGAAAATCATATTCCCCTATCAGCGCCAGATTGAATGTATGACGGGGAAAGCCGCAATTGACCGTTTTGAAATATACATCTGCCGAATCCGTGGTAGTACTGCCTGTTCCGCGCATACGGAAAGGAAGAAGTCCTGCGGCGATGAACACTTCTTCCGGGATAACAGGACAGAAATATCCAACGACTTTGCCGCCCTGTTTTTTCCAGTTTTCAATTTCGGAGTTTTTCAGTGAAGCGGCGATTCCGGAAAACTTTTTGAAAATCTCAGAATTTTTTATTGTTTCCATTCAAATAAGTGTTAAGTGTTAAGTGTTAAGTGTTAAGTGTTAAGTCAATAGTCCGGAGACTTCAAAGAACGTTTTCATTCTGTCGAATGCCACATCTGGTGTCATATATCGCTTATCCCATATATCAATACCCAGAACTAAGCACGGAATACCTTTTTCACGGCACATATCCTTGACAACTTTCAGCCGCGAGTTTGTATCGCGGTGTGAAATATGAGCCGGCATTACAACAGCATCACATTTAAAGTCTTTGACGATCTGAAGAATATCGTTACAGAACAGTTCCGTGTTATGCAGTGCCTGCCTGTTCATCGGGTCTTCCAGCAGAAAGCGCTTTCCGAATGATGTGAACATTGCTTCTTCAGACGACAAATCAATCGGAGTCCAGGTACCGAATGATACATAATCCATTATGCATACGGCACCGAGTTCCGTCTGCAGGCGCTTCAGCACGGTACCCGAAGCCCAGCTACCTGCAAGGTCCTGCCACAGGAATCGTATCTTTTCATCAACACCGTCAATTCCTTTGCCTTCTTTCACACGCTGTTCAGCGGCGCTGACGAGCTGTTCAAGCCATGTTGTTACCATCGGAGATATTCTGTCTTTCGTCCAGTTTTTAATTTCAGTTCCCTGGCGGGCGAGGTCAGGATTGGCAGGACAGGGTATTGCTTTTTTCAATTCCTGAAACTCAAGCAGTAATTGTCCCTGTTTATTTGATTCTATGCAAACTTCTTTGAGCCTGTCCCAGTCCATTTTTCTGCCTGTAACATCTTCCATAAAAGTTACTGCCTGCCGAAGCTGTTTGCCGAAATACTCGTAACTTGCATCATCAAAGCTGTGCGGAGCGTCCATTGCAAATCTCGGGATATGCGCCCATGGCTTGTAACCATTCATCAGATTACCGAGTGTATCCATGGCATCACAGCAGGAATTGGAAGTTATTATCATATCAGGTGTTCTTATTAAACCTGCAGTAAGATAATGACTCGCGACTTTGATGGCAGAGCACAGGCGGCTTTCGACTCCGACTTCAGTGCCTCTATCAATAAGTTCAGCCGCATCCGGCAATGCTGTTCCGTTGGCTCCGGTGAGAGTGAGGTCGGAAAATGAGCATCCGAATGCAACAGGTATTTCGATAAAAAAATCGCCATTGCCAAGCACAAACGGACCTTCAGATGCATTTTGAGGATCGAGTGTAAGTCCGAAAAGCTCTTTATTGGCTTCGGTCATCAACTGACTAAAAATATTAATCATTATAGTAAACCTCCCGATAAAGTTTCAAGAAAAGCCTGAACCCGTGTTTGCAGTTGACCAAGTGAATCCGGTATATATTCCCTCTCGATACGGAGCACGGGTATTCCGATATCTTTGAGTTCCTTTTCAAGTATATAAATTTCTCCGCCCCATGTATCACAGCATAAAAAGATCTGCCCTATAACTCCGTCAACTTTAAAATCCTTAATATTTTCAAAAACTTCTTTTGAAATAAGCGGGTGCGCACCGAGATTTTTCGGACAGAATGGACGGTC
>JAPLFI010000292.1 GCA_026390755.1 Ignavibacteriota bacterium | reverse complement strand
TTGCAGTGTCTCTTGCGGGTAATTTCGTTAATGTGAAAATCAGACAGAGGTTATCGGGAATTATTCCCGCGCTGGCAATACTGCTTGCAGTGATTTTTATACTACGGGGAATGAACCTCGGAATAAAATATATCAGTCCTGATACGGGTAAATTTCCCGGCGTTAATACGGAAATGAATACGCGTCCTGATTGTCACTGAAAAATAAATTTAATGTATTGTTATAAAACAACACAGAAACACTTAACATAAGATGCTTGTTATAAGATTATGGTATTGCTTTTATATATCAATACTACTAATTTTATAAAAAAATGCTATGCCGGAAATTTCAAGGTTTTACGGAATTATAATTGCAATGTTTTCTAATGACCATAACCCACCACATTTTCATGCTAAATTCGGAGATTCCGAAGCATTATACGATATTGAAACGCAGAAAAGACTGAAAGGTGTGATGCCAATCACTCAGCAAAAACTAATAGAAGCCTGGGCATTATTCCATAAAGCCGAACTAATGAAAAACTTCGAGACTCTGCAATCTGAAATTGCAACTTTTACAAAAATTAAACCACTTTAAACAATGTTACCGAGAATTGAACAAATATTGAAAATTGAACCTTACAAAATATTCTGCGGATGGAATACAAACGAAATAAAATGTATAAACTTTGAGCCGATAATAAAAAACAATATTAAAACAAAAAGCAGTAAATATAAACTTCTTTTAGATAAAGAATATTTTGCAAAGGCGAAAGTAAATAAAACCTGGGGTACAATTTATTTCCCAAACGGATTGGATTTCGACCCTGATACTCTGTATTCAATTAGTATTCCTGCAAAGATCACTTCCGAAATAAAAATGGGAATTAAAGTTCCAAAAACACGAAACCCAAGGAAAGCAATGTCGTTCAAATTTTATGAGCAAGATTTAAAAAGGATTGAATTCCTCAGAACAAAATACAAAGTTACAAAAACCGAGCTAATAAGATTAGCCCTTGAAAAGTTTCCCGGTGTTAATACGGAAATGAATGACTGACCGAACTGTCACTAAATAAATTAACCGTGAAGATAAAAATATCTGCGGCACTGTTCTTAATTATATCCATGCTGACTTTTGCATCATGCAAACAGCAAAGCAGAAAAGGATACGAAACCGATTTTGCGGGGTTTTTTAATAATTACAAAGGAGCGTTTGTTCTTTATGACGCGAAGAACAATTACTATATTAAGCATAACGAGCAGAGATGCAGGGAAAGGTATTCGCCCTGTTCGACATTCAAGATTCCAAATACACTGATTGGACTTGAGACTGGTGTGATAACCGACTTGAACTTCGGAATTAAATGGGACGGAACTGATTACGGGCGCGAAGCGTGGAATAAGGACCAGACATTAAGCAGTGCAATGAAAAATTCAACGGTGTGGTTTTACAGGGAGATTGCAAGGCGCATAGGACAGGAGAAGATGCAGGATTATATAAACAGGATTGATTACGGGAACAAAGACATCAGCGGAGGCATAGACAAATTCTGGCTGATAAGTTCCTTAATAATATCAGCAGAAGAGCAGGTGGAATTCCTGAAAAAACTTAATAAAGGAAGTCTGCCGTTTTCGGAAAGAAACGTGAACATACTAAAGAGTTTAATTGTTCAGGATAGTACGGAGTATTATGTTTTCAGCGGTAAAACAGGGTCGGGATATACGGAGAACGTCGGGAATAAAACGGGGCTTGGATGGTTTGTTGGAACTGTAAAACTTGCAAATGATAATTTATTTATATTCGCTGTGAATATAGAAGGTGATAATGCAGACGGTATGGCGGCAAAAGAAATAGCGAAGAATATACTAAAAAGCATGAAGTTAATGTAATAAAAAAATAATTATGAAAAACTTTGAGATTTCAGGAAATATCGTTGATGTTTTGGACCGGAAAATATTTCCGGGAACCGTTGTAGTTGAGGACGGGATAATACAAAACATAATAAGAGACAACAACGTGTATGATAATTACATCATGCCCGGATTCATTGACGCTCATATACACATAGAAAGTTCAATGCTGATTCCTTCCGAATTCGCGAGACTTGCAGTTGTTCACGGAACCGTAGCAACCGTATCAGACCCGCATGAAATAGCAAATGTGCTCGGGATGGAAGGCATAAAATACATGATTGATAACGGAAAGACCGTGCCGTTTAAGTTTTATTTCGGCGCTCCTTCCTGCGTACCGGCAACAAGCTTCGAAACTGCAGGTGCTGTAATTGAAGCCGATGATATACGGCATCTCTTTGAAGAGTACGGTTTGCATTACCTCAGCGAAATGATGAATTATCCGGGTGTATTATTCAATGACCCCGGAGTTGCCGCAAAACTTGCAGTCGCAAAAGAACTCTGGAAACCCATAGACGGACACGCTCCCGGACTAAGAGGAGAAGACGCTAAGAAATATATCGGCGCGGGAATAACGACTGACCACGAATGCTACTCCCTCGAAGAAGCGCGTGAAAAAATTTCTTACGGAATGAAAGTTCTGATACGCGAAGGCACTGCGGCAAAGAATTACGAAGACCTAAAACAGTTGATTGCCGAAAATAAGGATATGGTAATGCTATGCAGTGACGACAAACATCCGGACGACCTCGTTTTAAATCACATTAACGCACTTGTAAAACGGTCGGTTGCTGATAACGGATTTGATTTATTCGACGTTCTGCAGATTGCCTGCGTTAATCCCGTAAATCATTATAATCTTGAAACCGGTCTGTTAAGAGCCGGCGACGCGGCTGACTTTATAGTAGTTGACAATCTGAAAGAATTCAGCGTGTTACAAACATATATCGGCGGAACGATTGTGGCAGATAACGGCAGGGCATTGATACTTCACACTCCTTATCCCGCAATCAACAATTTTAAAGCAACCGCCAAAAAGCCCGAAGATTTTGAAATACCATACACGGGCGGAAAAGTCAGGGTAATAAACGCTATAGAGGGACAACTGATAACGAATGAAACGGATGTCGAGCCAAAAGTTATTGACGGTAAGATTGTATCCGACACGGAAAACGACGTACTGAAAATGACGGTTGTTAACCGGTATGCAGATGTAAAACCGGCAGTGTGTTTAATAAGGAATTTCGGACTGAAGAAAGGCGCGCTCGCCTCCTGTATAGGACACGATTCGCATAATATCATTGCAGTCGGCACGGATGATGAAAGTTTATGTGAAGCCGTAAACGCTGTAATCCGGTACGAAGGCGGAATATCAGTAACACTTGACGGGAAAACGGAAGTACTTCCCCTTCCAGTAGCGGGAATAATGTCAAACAACGACGGTTACAAAGTCGCAGAAGACTATTCGAGAATAAACAAAATTCCCGCCGAGCTCGGATGCACACTGCATTCGCCGTTCATGACGCTTTCGTTCATGGCATTGCTCGTTATACCTGCTTTAAAGCTGAGCGATAAAGGATTATTCGACGGGAATAAATTCCAATTTACTCCGCTGAATGTTTGAACTAAACTTTTAATCTATAGAAAAAGTAATATTCACTACGGCGGAAATCGTTTTTTCAAGCGACGATGTGTCGTTCATTCCGTAATCGGATACCTCGGTCGAGTTTTTCTGGTTAATCTGTATGACTCCCGTTTTGGAAGACCTTACTTCGCCTACTTTATTCCCGGTTGATTTCGCTATCTGCTCGGCGCGGAGTTTCGCATCCTGCGTAGCAAGTCCTATCATTTCGATTTTCAGGTCGCTGAGCTTTGTGTAAAGAAACCTCGGAGGATTCGAAGTAATCGCTATTCCCTGATTGATAAGTTCCGTTGCCTCACGGGAGAGTTTATCAATTTTATCCACATCGGCGGATTCCACCGAAACATCCTGAGAAAGCCGGTAACCGATAATCTTACCGCTTGATGAAGTCTTGGGTTTTCCGTACGAATAATCGTCCGACTTAGCTTCGTAAAGCGTAGTAGTGTTAATTGCAGTGAACTTGATCTTATCTTCCGTGAAACCGAAAGAAACAAGATAATTTTTCACCTTTATATTGCTTTCTTTCAGCTTTGTGTATGCCTCCGTCATCGAAACGGATTCATTCGCAAATGAACCTTCCCAGATACCTAAATCGGATTTAAGTTCTTTTGAAGCAGACCCTGTAACATTTATCGTAACATTACTGCGGGCAACTTTTTTCCACGTGCCTGAAATGATAAAAGCTCCTATAATAAAACCGAGCGCAAGTATGGCGGCAAACCACATGTAGTTCTTTGACGATGAGTTATCCATAAGATTGTATTTTGGTTTATACGTAAATGTACAAATTATACACTGCGAAATCAAGAATGTTCCCCGAGAGACTCTGTTAAAAGCGGAGTTTTAGAATTTTATTTCGGATATAATAGTTGTAATTTGCGTTATGGAGAAACTTATACTATTCAATACGCTTACAAGAACTAAAGAGGAATTTCTGCCTGTTGAACAGGGAAAAGCCGGAATGTACTGCTGTGGACCAACGGTTTATAATTACGCTCATATCGGCAATCTCAGAGCTTACTTTTTTGAAGATGTTCTGAAACGGATTTTATTGTACAACGGTTATAAAGTGAAACACGTCGTAAATATCACCGATGTGGGACATCTTGTATCCGACGAAGACGAAGGCGAAGATAAAATGGAAAAGGGCGCATCAAGAGAGGGTAAGACGGTCTGGGAAATTGCGGAGTTTTATACTGAGGCGTTCAGGAAAGACATTGCTCTTCTGAATATTCTGCCCCCGTCAATATGGTGCAAAGCAACTGATTTTATTAAAGAACAGGTGGAGATGATAAAATGCCTTGATGAAAAGGGCTATACATATACTACAAGTGACGGTGTTTATTTCGATACAATAAAGTTTCCGGAATACGGAAAGATGGCTCTGCTCGACATTGAAGGACTTGAAGAGGGTAAAAGGATACAATTTTCGGAAGAGAAGAAAAGCAAGACGGATTTCGCGCTCTGGAAATTTTCACCGAAAGACAAGAAAAGGCAGATGGAATGGGACTCCCCATGGGGAACGGGATTTCCGGGCTGGCATATTGAATGCTCGGCAATGAGTATTAAATTA
>JAPLFI010000371.1 GCA_026390755.1 Ignavibacteriota bacterium | reverse complement strand
CGCATACACAGGAAAAGAGCAGGAAAAGATATACAAAGATAAAAATGTAATAGCCCGAATGAACGAGCAACAATATCGCAGCAAACCATTGACCGAAGAACAAAAAGCAAACAACAAAGAGAAATCAAAAGTACGAGCCCGCGTAGAGCACGTATTTGGATTTGTTGAAAACAGCATGCACGGTTCGTTTGTCCGCACGATTGGAATGGCAAGGGCAAAAGCAAAAATAGGAATGATGAACATAACGTATAATATTTTCCGTTGTGTACAGTTAAATATCATCGTTAAGATGGGATAACTACGCCTTGCTGTGTAATATACTGATTATTATGGAATTCTTCTCTGTAAAGCTGGATAAAAGTCGGTTGAATTTGGTCTAACAAATCACTGTATTGTATGTTTCCCAAATTTGCTGTAGCTTTGCTTTTTAACAACGGCGTCAAAAGGTGGTTTTTAGAGATGCCCTTAAAACTTGCGGAGATAATCACAGAAACAATTCACTTGAGCATTTGGCGCTTAATTATCAACTTTTCAAGGCTGAAGATGATGAAGAGTTGGTAGTATCTGAAAGACAAAATATAATTTGGAATATTATTGATGAACATTATAAACAGCTAACAGATGAATCCTTGGATACTCCAGATGATAAAACATGGAGATTATATTTAGCAAGAATGGATAGAAGAAAAATGAAAATAGAAGTTGAAAATAAGGAAGATAAAATATTAATAAATTTTAATCCGGAAATTAATTCAGAACTAAGAAGTTTTAGCGAAGAATCTTCACAAATAAGCTCCGAATTAATGAAATTTTCATCTTTGAAGCTTTGGTCTCATTATAGATATAAATATGAAGAAGATAAATACAAGCAATATCAACAGTATGAAAACGATACAAAATTAGTAATGAAAGAGACTAAAGAAATTGTAAGAAGTTTAAAAAATAATGCAGATTCGACATATAGTCTTTTCAACTATTCAATCCCTGCATATACTTGTTCTGTGTTAATTCGTGACTTTTACGATTTATTGAACTTGAAAGATAAAGAATACTGTAAAAATGTTATTATTAAATATGCTTCTAAACCACTGATAAATGAAAAATATAATTATCAAATTGACGATGGCACAGAGCCATCAATTGTTGTTTTACCATACCTAATAAGGTATTTTCCAAACAAAAAAGATGAAATCAAATCACTTTTGCTTCTATTGATTTTAAATCCCTGGAGTAATATATCAACATTTGCTGAAAGAGGTATATTAAATAGCTTATGGGAATTTAGTTTTACTGACGCACATTCCATTTTTATTGGATATTTATTATTGCAGCCCCAGTATGATAAGATGAGACAAGAAGTCAGAGAAGAAAATAATTTAAAAAGAATTTATAATTTTTCTGAAATATCAATAATAAAACGCTTTATTAAAAAATATGGAAATGAATCAGGAAATATTGGAACTAATGCAATTAATTTTAACGAATTAAAGGATTTAGATAAATTAGATTCAAGAACATTAATTACTGCTTTTGAAATCCTGCCTTTAAAAACAAAAAATGACGACCATTATAAATTTATTAGTATTATTTTCCCAATATTATCAAAAATACTTTTAAAAGATGATTACGATATCGATTATATATATAAAAATAGATTTTTTAATAAACTTGCAAACTTCGTACTAACATCAGAAAAAGATAAAATTGAAGAATATATAAAACCATTTATTGATAATTATACTGATTCGAGAGATATGTCCCTTTTATTTCAGGAATTTATAACTGTGGAAGATCAAATAAATCATTATGATGAATTCTGGATTGTTTGGAATGCTTTTTTTAATCGAATAGTTGAAGCTACAAAACGTGATCGCTTCTATCATCATTCAAAAGAAATTATTCGTAATTATCTTTTAGCATGGCCGTATTGGAAAGAAGAAGCAAAAGAATGGCATTCTTTAAAGAATAGAGATAAAATATTTTACATGAATGTGGCTTCAGAAATGGGTCATCACCCTTCAACTTTATTTTCGATATCAAAAATATTGAATAGCATCGGAAGTATTCTCTTAGAAGAGGGTATAAGTTGGATTTGCAATATCATAGAAAATAATAATAATTTACAGAAAGTTGAGTTAGAAGTTAATACTATTTATTATATTGAAAATTACATTAGAAAATATATTTCTGTTAATCGCAAAAATATTAAAGTGTCTATAGGTATCAAAAATCAAGTTCTCACCGTTTTGAATTTTATTATTGAAAAAGGATCTGTAACCGGTTATTTATTACGTGAAGATATACTATGAACTGCCTATTATTAAAATGAGTCAATAGAAATTAAGATATTATATGACAGTTATCGAATATCAAAAATATTGCTTTGAAGAATATAAGGATGAAATAGGATATCCGGAATATTATAAATATTTACACGGGAATCCAATTAATGTATTAGTTCCGATAGAAACAGCATTAAATAAAGTGATGATAGTGGGAATTTATCCTTCGGCAAAGTTTTTTAAGATTGACAATGTTACTGATATTGAGAAATTGAGAATTGAGAATCAGAGGTAATTACTTGCAAATTCCACCGACAGTGACAGAGGAATCTTCATAATATTTTTAAATTCTAAACCAGGTAACACTAAATTTACACTTCAAATCAGATTCAGCATTACAGAAATACATGGGTAATTTTGACCATGAATTACCCATGTCCGGGGAACGTGGGTAGAAATTACCTATGTATAGAAAACACGGTTTTTCTATGCATTGTTTTTCCGGAATGATCAATAAAACGCGAAATCTATACATAGGTTGAGACCTATGCGCAAAAAAGCGGAGAATTTGAGCATAGGTTTGGACCTGTGCGCAAAAAGCAGAGAAATTTGAGCATAGGTTTGGTGGATGCACAAAAAAGAATTTTAAACACTTATAAAATCAATATAATAGTTTTTTTGTGCGGAAAAACGTGCACAAAAGATTGGACTCATCAGGAAATTCATAAGTAACTTTCATATTGCGGGAAGATTTTCTTCAGATAAGATTTTAATTTGTTGTAATTGCCTCTTCGGCGGGAGTAATTCAGCATTACGGAGAAATTTATGTTGCATTTGCTTTCGGCATTCTCAAATATACGGATAAGTTCGTAACCCTGGAATGCGAAATAAATATTGGTATCGGTAAAAGCATCTACGAGTAATTTCTCGAGTGTCGAAATTGTTACTTTTTTGAATTTGGAAACCGGTGAGCGGGAAACTAAATTTGTAATGATAACCGAGCCGCCGCTGCCTAAGTAATAGGTCACATCTTTTTCATTTGGATGATATATCACTCTGTAGCCTTTTTCCGTAAGAAAATAAAATATGCTTTCGGTCACGAATTGAAAACCTGGTGAACGGAAAACTCGTTCAGCCAGCGCGTTTCAGAGAAACAGATTTGAGCAAAGGGAAATTTCTTCAATAAAAGATTGTTTATTTTTATCAGATTTTTTTCTACCGGAGGAGAGAAATTATATTTTACATCGAAGGTATAAATATTATTGAAAACAGGAGCCAATAAATTTTGTTTCCTGAGGTAGGATAATCTTGAACGCATTGCCGCTTCAGTCAATGCAGGTTCTATTTTTTTAGCCGAGGAATAAATCTCGTCAAAAGAAATTAATTTTTTTCCTTTGAATTCGGTATTTGCAATATTTAAGAGTTTTGGGGCGAAAAGTAATTGTATTTTGCTAAATATAGTAAAATATAGGAGAAAAAGCAGTTTCTATTGGTAATTATAATTTTCTGATTTCAGCCAATGAATGGGGTTTGGTGGCGGATATGGGGTTTTTAAGAGCGGTATAGTTGGTAATGTATTTCTCTATCAGGTTGGCGAAATAAATATTGGTATCGGTAAAAGCATCTACGAGTAAGTGGCGGAATAAAATTATTGTTAACTAAGACCTTAATTAAAGGGAGGAAAACGCGAATATTAGTATATGAGGTTTATGGGTTTATAATAGCGGTAAGCGGTAAACAGTGATTCCGGAGGTATTGGCAAAAGCAAAAAGCAAAAGCCGAACCGGGTTAACCCATTTCGACTTCGTAACTCCTTCAACACGTGGCTGACGAGATATACAATGTTATATAAAAATAAATTTATTTAAAAGTTAAAACATAATTTCAAATGTATTTTTATACTATCGAATTCGATAGGTTTAAATCAAGATTATGGTTTTAAATTATTAAGAGCAGTTTAATAAGTTTAACAGGTTTAAAAGAGAGAATCGAGATAGTGTCTAATCTTTATGGGGAATTCAGATTAAGTAAAAAATCTGATGCTTTTCGATTTACGCTAATAATTTTACTTCCCCATTTACACCCCCGCTTACTCCCCCATTTTGGGTGAGTAAATTTATCATCCTATTTGGATTTAGATTCGTGTGGAGCGGTAACGGTTCAAGATTTCGAAGTAATTTCCTTCTCTCCGCAGTGCGGAGACAATTAAACCAGACACATATTAAATTAGGAATACTGATATACGCAAAATTACCCGGAATCCCAGTTAAGTAAGAAGTTATTGATAATTAATGGTTTAACTAATAGCACCCGATTGGCAGTTAAGTAAGAAGTTTGCTTAATTATTTTTCCGGTTGCCCGTCAACTAACAAGTTATTAATAATTAATAACTTATGTTAAATGATTGGGTTCCTTGTCAACTAAGACTAAGCCCAATAAGGAATATAAATAGAATATTTATCGGACAGATTATCCGAATCTTTAGGTTTTATTTTTTGTATTTCGATTGTATCTTTTATTAATCTTGAAATCTGAGATCTATATTTATCATCTAATTTAAATCTTTCTCTTAACGATTTATTAGTTAATCCGCCTTCTTCCGAATAATACTTAATTATACTGTGCTGATAGCAGGCTTCTATTTTATCGTTTTTTGACATTAAAGCAAATTTTCTGGGACTGTAAATTGTGACCCTGAATGAATTTTCATGTTCTTCGAATTTTACGGGAGGCATACCATACAGCTCAATCGCATTTACGGTTTTTTCCAATCCTGAACCTCTTTCCTCGCATATATTGAATCGTCTGAATGCCGATGCGAGTATTTCATTTCTTGATTCGGGGGTAGTTCTAATTAACCGGTCAACCGATTTTGACGGCAATAATTTTCCGGGATTTGATATCTCGATTCTGTCATCAAAAATTTCAATCATTGAACCAGAGCCCCTGATTGTAAAATCCTGATGAATCAGAGCATTTGCAATTAATTCTCTTAAAGCAATTTCGGGATAAACAGTTGTCTGGACACGCAATGCATTCTTAATAATTTCACTTGCCGGCAACATTGCTTTTAAAATTTCGATCAACGCTTCAAAACCAATTGCATAACCTTTTTGTACGTCAATTTCCTTTTCTGTATTTAATTTATTTTTCCCTTTGTATTTAACAACCCTGATTGCTTTTCGTGCTAACCCATCAAATTCCTTTAAATCATACGCAGATGAAAGAGCTCCAAAATTTGTAATATAATATCCGTCACCATTCACTTTAGCTACCATTTTTTCATCTTTCATCCAATTGATTATTTCAAATTTATCATTGGGTACCGGTTTATCCAATAATTTGAAAATACTTCTGTAATCAAGAGAATTTAATACTTCATCGATAGATTTAAGTTTTGAAGCGTGCAGTTCTTCGAATCTCGGGGTTTTGCTGTTTAGCATTAAGCCGCCAATTTCCTGTCTGGAGGCTAATCTTGTGGTTCCGCCACTTCTTATATACGAATCTTCAACTGTTTTTGATTTAATAAAAACCGGCTTAACAGCGCTTTCTTTTATAAATATCAATAATAAAGGAACATCTTTGTAATTAACAATTGAGTGGTCAATGACGACCATGGGTTCAAGGCTTTCCCTTCCGATATTTGCCAATTTTTGAATAATCTGTTCAGACTGTTCTTTATTTATACCAATTAATTTTCCTGTTTTATTTTCGATACCGAATACAATAAAGCCGCCGCCCGGATGATTAGCAAATGCGGACAAATGGTGTTCTAATTTCTTATTATTTGGGCTTAAACTCTCTTTCCAATCAAGCTCGTTGATTTCCGACGGAATAGGTTTTAAGCAATGCCCGAGATATTGTTCAGCCTTTTTTATCCAGTCTTTCATTCAATAACTAAGAATTAATGATATAATTGAATTTAGCAGACAGTGTCTGTTAAATCGTATTTGTTTTCAATTTATATTTTTAATGAGTAAAAAATAATACAGAAAAATATACGATGGTATAAGATTTATGAGTTGGTTTCAGATGCGGGTGGAGCGGTATCGTTTCAGGATGTCATAATAATTTTCTTCTTTGAATAAGTAATCAATTCTTGAATCGTTCGTGCCGTCGCTCAGTGAATGTGTGAAGCGGGACATGCCGAAACGGGAGCCTTTTTCATTATTGAATTCCTGAAAGCTTTTCAGGAATGATTCGACTGTCATAATGAGGCAGGCGTATTTCAGGTCCTGCGGAACCTGGCATTCTGAGGCTTCTGCGTCGTCGGAATAGCCGGCAAGGTATTTGATTTGTATGTTTGATTTGCCTACGGTTAATTTGATGCCATTTAGCAATATTAGCTTACCGATGTTATTGACAGGGATTATGTCGGTTTCGGGGTCACAGAGTTCGTGATCGAATCCGGAATTGGATTCACGGTATTTTATGTAATCAACGGAATCAAGAGGATAATTTTTCAGGAGGAATATATCTTCGCCTTTGCCGTCTATGGTTTCGATTCTGGCGCCGTAGTTAATTTCGCGGCGGCAGTAATTGTTAATTCTACCGATGGACTGGTCGCGCATTTTTGTGAGAAATGCGTCGTAAGAGGTTTCTTCCTGCGGGATGTTGAGGAATTCTTTTATGTCGTCTATTGAGACCATTTTGTTTTATATTTTAATTTAGATCCTGAAACAATCCCGAAACAAGTTCGGGACAGGGCAGGATGACAAAAAAAAGAGAAAAGAGCAATTGCCACAGATTCTCAGATTAAGAGCTTTTTTCTTGAATAAGAGATAAAAGCATTTAATCAAGTTTGTTTTTCCTTTTGAAAAGTTTACGAGGTTTTTTAATTTTTACTTTTTTATCATCGGAATTAATCATTTTGTTGTCGTATGACGTAAGTGATTTTTCGTCTGGCTTGGGTTCGATTAACTCGGTTAGAGATTTACTTGCTTTGGAATCGTCGAGCATGACTTCCTGACCTGCTTCGTAAAGGCAGAGGTCTATCATGCAGGTTTGTTTTATACGATATAGGTGTTTCATGTTTTATTATTTTAAGTTAAAGAAAAAGATAATTACACAAAGAACGCAAAGGTGCTCAAAGTGACACAAAGTAAAGAGCGTTTTTATGAATAAAAGATAAGAACAAGAACTTAGAGCAAATGCCACAGATTCACTGATTAAAAGAAAAGAGCGTTTTTATGAATAAGAGCAAGAGCAAAAGAACAAAGAACTAATTTTAATAAACTCCCCAGGTGAAAGAAAGCCCGGGGAGAATTATATTATACCAAGGAATCATTATGAAGCCTGGGTTTTGAGTACGGAAATGGCGCTCGGGAACGTGAACTTTATGTCGAATGACGCTCCGAAGTTCAAGCCGACGAGACCGGTCTGCCAGAGATTAATAGTACTTTCCCCAGCCGTAACCGTAGCTTCTTTACTGAAATCAACAGATAAACTGTTGCGCATTCCGAGAGCCATGTAACTCAGGTCACCAAATCCGATGAAGGCTTTATCCTGTCCGGATTCACCCATTGCCGGGCAGGCATCTGTCAGCTCGACGGGATATCCTTCGAGAAGCAGTTCTTTACGGTCCTGCGGACTGAGAACGTATTCGCCCGCTACGCTGTATTTTAAGCGCTTTATTGAGCCGTAAACGGTGCGGTTCATATACCACTTCGAATTACGGAGTGTGTGAGACGGAACAGCGGCTACCATGGCGATTAAATCGTCATACGTCATCGCCGAAAATTCGTCACCTGCGACTTCGTGAATTGTTGCACCGATGCCGTTTGAAAGCAATCCGTTAATCGGAGTAAGTCCCCTGAATGCTGCACGGTCTATAGCGAGCATGAAGACTTTACCTGCCATTTCGGATACGAAGCTCATCAGGTCGAATGCTTCATCGTCAATAAGCTGTTTTGAGAAAAGGACAATAAATCCGCCATCTTTACGTGAAAGAATGACCTGAGAAAAGGTCGGGTTTGAGACGGCTTTTACTGCTCCTTCGGTAACGAAACTGAAGCCGGGCATTGTGTCCATGCGAGGAATGACCAAATCCTTGCGGGACATGTTGAAGATTGTGGCATTACGATATGCGACGCCGCCTTCGGCGACGAGGGACATAATTTTGTTATACCACTCCTGCGGGACGAGGTTTGAGCCGGTATTACCGGAAGCCTCACCGAGATAAGATTTATACCGCTCGGGCATTAAATCGGGCTGATTGAAGATAATGCTTTTGAGGTAATTGCGACCATCAATGACTGACGGGTTTTGCTTGTTATCCGCTGAGCGGAATTCATCGCCGGGTACGGGAATGAGTTTATGTATTTCGTCAATTTCCTTGTTGACGCGCTCATTAACGAGAGCGCCGGCGATGCGGGTTATTTTCTGCTCGTCAGTTTCAGTTGGTACCTGGACGTCGTCGAGCGTTTTTGTTTCTTCTTGCATTTTTGTTACTCCTTTCATAATATTTTATATTTTAAGAACATTTACCACGGAGGCACAGAGAACACAGAGTGCCACTGAGAAAGAACTTTTATAAAGATTTTACGAATTTGATTAATTCGATTACTTTATATGACACTTTACTTTCCAGTTTTTGGAGCTTATTGTTTAATTCTGTTACATTGCCGTTAATAATAGAAATATCTGCTGAAAGCTGATTATAATGAATCAGGGATTCGTTTGAATCTTTGAGAATGGTTTTGATTGTATCATCCTGCAAATCTTTGAGCATAAGGTTCAGGCAATCGGGATTTGCGGGAATGGGGACACTGGAGTATTCGAGGAGGTCCCATTCTTCGATATGGTTATAAACATTTCCTGCTATTTCATCCTTTTTCTCCACTTCCTTTTTTGGAATGAAACCGATTGACCAGGCATTCAGGAAGCCATCACGATTGAGTTTATAAATTTCCCTGCCCTGCTCAGTATCGGCAAACTTTGTGACTGCGGAAACTCCGTTATGCCGGACCTGAAGCTCCAGGTTCTTACCGATTACCAGGGAGTTTGACCTGTGACCGAATAAGACAACGGGATTCTTGGCGTAGTTCGTTGCATCCATTCCTGAAGGATTTACTATATCACCGTAGCGGTCAGGAGTGGTCGTGGAAATGTAATGAGCTATTGTCAGCTCATTGTCGTTAAACGTTTTTTCTGATTCCGAGATAATTTGTTTTGTATTCATTGCGATTATTTTGATTTATTGAGTTTTGATTTTGAAAAACCCTCTATTTCCCTGATTTCTTCTTTTGAAACAATATCATATTTACGGTAGATATCGAAAGCTTTGAGCTGGAGGTCGCGGTCAATTTCGAATTCATATTCCATGCTCAGAGTAATATCCTCGGGATAATTATTTTTTAAGAACAGATTGAACTTGCTTTCCAGGCAAATTGAGGCGAATGGTTTGATTACATAATCGTTAAATGTTTTGAGCGACTCGCGGGCGTTGGCGCGATTGACATCATCAGTTAAGCCGAGAATGGTTTTAGGGACACGGAAGACGGTCATAATTTCCTCACGGACCATCTTGCGCGCGGGAATTATCTCGACATCTTTGGGGCTGTTGTGATAAGGCTTGGCTTTTAATCCGCCCTGGAGAATAAGTGTGCGTCCGACATTTCCGGAACCCTCATACTGATTTTGAATTTCCGATTTCAGGCGCTCGACATCAGGGTCGTCAAGCTCTTTTTCACTTTCGATAATCAAGCCGAGAGCGGCGTCATTGAGGTAATAATTGCGCTGGTAAAGATTCTGATAATAATCTATATCGAGAGAGAAATTAAATGCGGAGACGGTTGCCTTGCCGAGCAGGTTATTATCCGGGTCAGGGATTGTGAAATGAATAATATCCGCGGGTTTATAAATAGACTTATTGCCGTTGATGACATATTCATATCGCAGGATTTCCGTCCGCTGAGTATTCAGTACGGGAGTGACCATATTTGACGGCAGGAAATACAAGCCGATAGGGGTTTTTCGAACACCGCGCAGGATGTAAACATAAGCATTGCCGTAGAGGTCGAGGCTGGTAGATATTTTATGGAGAATTTCCTTGAACGTCTGATTTTGCTTGTTCGGTTTGACGATTAAGCTGAGGAAAGGATGCTCGGGAATTTCATTTTTGGTTTTTGCTTCGTATAAATAGATTTTTGCTTTTGCGATATTTTCGGCACGGGAGTTGATGCAGGCATAGCTTTTGTATTTAGCGCCTGAAGAAAGAGCCGAACCGCCGGAAGAGCCGAAGATGTTACTGAAGGATTTACGGCGGAAAAATGATCTGATGCCCTGATAATATTTTAGAATTAAATTCATTCATAATAAAAATAAAATAAATTTCAGGAAATAAAATATATATTGCGCGGGGAAGGGCAGTTTATGAGTTTATAAGTTTATGAGGTTTAGAAGAGCGGTTTAAAAGAGCAGTTTATGAGTTGATAGGGTTTATGAGAATACGGTAAACAGTAAATGGTAAGAGGTGAACGGAATTATTAGTTTATGGGTTTATAAGATTATTAGGTTTATGGGAAAACAGTGAGATGTAAACGGAAACTGTAACTCGAACATTGCGGCGCATAATGAATATGGATATATATTGGCGAAAGAGAAAAACTATTATGAACTAACTAAAGGGCATTAGCCATTCCCATATTTTCTGAAATGTTAAATTTTGACTTCAAAAATACTATTTTTAAAATCAAAATTAATAATATATTTATCGAAAAAACCGAGTCTGCCTAATAATATGCTTGCATTCATACCACTTACAAAACCAAAAGGAATAGTGAATTTATGACCCGGTACGTCCGAAACTTCATATTCTAAATCATGGTAATAGACATTCTGAGGGTTTCCAGAAATCCCAATAGTACCATCGATCCTTCCTTTTTTATAATCATCATATAATAAAGCTTCAGCCCATGAGGTATTTATCAAACAAGTATCTGCACCTGAATCAATTAAAGCTAAAGTTTCTATAGACCTTAAACGATTAAATAATTTTATTTTAATCATTGGCCTGTTAGCAACAGAAATAACAGGACCTCTTATCGGATAGGGGGTTGGTTTATAAATCATAAATAAATATTTACAGGGCTAAAAGTATATTTTGCGTTTGGAACATAAACTACAATTCCCTTATCAAGATATTCAGATATTTCATTGATCGAATTTCCAGATTTAATTACTTCTTTATCCTGTTCGGACAGAACAACCCATTTTTCTTAAATCTATCGGTTCAACGATATTTGATTTACTGTTTTCCATAAAATTCATTTATTAAAAATATAACATTTATTCTCATTAAAAAAGTCTATTAATATTTAACGTTACGCGATTGCAGAGCATTAACTTCTAATATTTCGTGCTTGAAGGCAAGGAAAAGGAATAATCGCAAAATGCTGAAACAGCAGAACCTTTTGTCAGCCAACGGAAGCAAAATATTCATTTTTTCGACTAATTGAATTAACCTTTGATATATAGCTCTCTGGAGAAATGAAATTAAAATCCGGGACTTTGCCCATATATAAAGATAATTCGATTAATTTGTTTAATGTAAAATTGAAATTTCCGTTTAAGATCTGAGATACGTAGCTTTTCGATACTTTTAAATCTTTTGCAATCCGGCTCTGAGATTTACCGGTTTTTTCCATGTAATCCGTTAACTGACGGAATAATTCGTTTTGAATATTTTCCTGCCAGTACTCCGGTGTTTTTATTAAATCTTTGAATTTTTTCATTACATCTTTTTAATAAGTACGATTTACAGATTGATGGTTTAGCTATAACTTAACTAATTTAATCTACCAAAAAAGTGAAATATTGATTCCTAATTGAGTGAACCAGCGGCCTGCCTGTCTGTCTATAGCAGGCAAGCAGGCAGGCAGCAAGCAGGGCAGCGGAAAGCGGAACTTAAGAAGTTCCGGATAAGAAACGTGAATATTTGTAAACTATGAAACTTTATTTGCAGGTTTAAATCGTTTGGAAGCAACGGATGGCTGTAAGTTGTATTTCTTCCGGATACTTTCCAAATCTTTAAATAATAAATCTGTATTTTTATAATATTTCAAACTCAACTTGTCGCGAACTTTACGCATTTCTTTTACACAATCATAATTTTTCATTTAAGACCTCCCGGAGCATTTTCCAATTCTTCAAGAATAATATCTGAAACAACAGCAGTTTTAATCCCTGATTTAAATTCCATAAATAATGCTTTAGAATAAACTTCGAAGTTATCGTCGAAGCATCCTCCGATGACTGATGTATCTATATATACTTACATAACGGTTTAATAATAACAAATATTAACACTTTAATAAATACTTAATTTTTTCAGAAGTGAACGGGAGGCAACAGATGGAAGGGCTATTTATAAAGTTTATGGGGTTTTCGGGTTTATGCGGATTATTGAGCGCTGGGAAAAAACACTTATAAAACATGGTGTACAGGAAAAAACGCTTATTAGCGGGAAAAAATGCTTATAAAACAGTGTGTTTAGGAAAAAACACTTATAAGACAGAACATACGGGAAAAAACGCTTACTATTGAGGGGCGGGAATTGGTTTTTCGTGGAAAAATATAGGGAATTCAAAAATCTATATAAATTATTGATATTAGTTGGTCTATATACTTTTTATAAAAAATATCGGATTATTTTACACAACTTTATGGTGAATTCAGATTAAGAAAATAATCGGAAACTATTCGGTTGTTATGAATAATAATTTTACTCCCCCATTTACACCCCCGCTTACTCCCCTACTTTAGGTGAGTAATTTTACCTTCCTTTTGGTTTTAGATTCGGGTGGAGCGGTTTCGTTTCAGTATATCATAGTAATTTTCATCTTTAAAGAGATAATCAAAAGAAGACAATGAAAGCTCTATGCGCAAAAAAAGCGGGAAAATTGGGCATAGGTTTTGGGGACGCCTGAATTTGGCAGACGGTGTCTGCCAAACGTGTCGTGCGATTACAATTATAACGTGTTGATTTAACCCATTTACAAACGAGATACAAATTAAATCAGTTAACGGGAAACGGTGAACTTAGACCTATCGAATTTGACAGGTTTAAAATCCGAATTGGGGTTTGGGATTAAGTAAGCGTGTTTTATACGAGTGAATCTAGATAGTCAGTAATTTTCATTTTAATAACATCATGGACGGATCTGATTGAATCTGTTG
>JAPLFI010000024.1 GCA_026390755.1 Ignavibacteriota bacterium | reverse complement strand
TATGAGCAGAACTTTTTTGTATATTACTAATCTTTTCGTTTTCATTTCCCTTTCTTTTTAGTTGATAGTTAGACAAAGATAACGGCTCAACGGTTTAATTTCAGCTTACTGTCCACTGAAAAAGTTCTGCGATTCCGGCTAAAGCGAACAGGATACAACTATTATTAAATAATCGGATAAAGTATTCGTCAGCACGGGCTCGGAAGCAAGATTAATAATATATATTTTACTACTGTTATTATTATAGAAATATGGTATTTTTGTCAGGAAACACATGTATATTGACCATTTTTCTTTTCAAAAAATATATAAAATATTAAGGAGCAATTTATGGCTAACAAAAACTTCAATGCATTCGAAATGGCTCAGACACAGTTCGATAAAGTGGCTGAAATTTTAAACCTTGACACGCCGACAAGAGAACTTCTGAGAAATCCGCTTCGAGAATACAATTTTTCGATTCCCGTTCGTATGGACGACGGGAAAGTGAAAGTATTCCGTGGTTTCAGGATTCAGCATAATGACGCGCGCGGTCCCGGTAAAGGCGGAATCAGATTCCACCCGCAGGAAACTGTGGATACGGTCAGGGCGCTTTCGATGTGGATGACATGGAAGTGCGCCGTTGTGGATATTCCGCTCGGCGGAAGCAAAGGCGGAGTTATTTGCGACCCGCATAATCTCAGCATGCGCGAGCAGGAAGGTATCTGCCGCGGATTTATCAGACAAATTTCTAAAGACGTCGGACCGCTCCGCGATGTTCCGGCACCGGATGTGATGACAAATGCCCAGCACATGCTCTGGATGCTCGATGAATATGAAACTATACACGGCGCGAAATATCCCGGACTTATCACGGGTAAACCCGTCGGTATGGGCGGATCGCTCGGACGAACAGAAGCAACAGGGTACGGCGTCATATTTACTCTGAGAGAAGCGCTTAAAGAATTGAATATAAGACCCGAACAAACAACTGCCAGCGTGCAGGGATTCGGCAATGTAGCACAGTACGCCATTGAATTGTATAATCAGCTCGGCGGAAAGGTAATCTGTATCTCCTGCTGGGACCAGGAAGACCAGACCTCATATTCGTTCAGGAAAAAAGACGGTATAAAGATGAGAGAACTGCTCGCTATTACCGACAGGTTTGGCGGAGTTAATAAGGAAAAAGCAAAAGAGCTCGGATATGATGTCCTTCCGGGCGACGCGTGGATTGAACAGGATGTTGATATTCTTCTGCCCTGCGCACTCGAAAATCAGGTGACGGAAGAAACAGCAAAGAAAATTAAACCATCCGTAAAAGTAATCGCAGAAGGCGCAAACGGACCTACTACGCCCGAAGCCGATAAAATTATACAGGAAAAGAATATTTTCCTTATTCCCGATTTTCTTGCCAACGCAGGAGGCGTGACGTGCAGTTATTTTGAACAGGTACAGAGCAATATGAATTATTTCTGGGAAAAAGACGAAGTGCTCGGCAAACTTGACGTTAAAATGACATCCGCATTCCTCGCCGTCAGTGAACTTGCACGGAAAAACAAACTCTATATGCGCGATGCGGCTTACGTTATATCTATTAACAGAGTAGCACAGGCTTGCCGCGAAAGAGGCTGGGTTTGATTGGTTAGAAAAAAAAACATAGAAGAAATCAGGGATGGCTCCGCATCGCATATTCAGGAGCTGTCCCGTTTCGACAGGAAGTTCTTCGATGCAAAAGAGGAATTTACATACATCGGGCACGGTTCACTCGGCGGTAAAGCCGCGGGACTTGCCGCAATAAAAAAAACTCTTGAGGAAAAAATACCGGCTGATGAATTTCCCGGTGTTACCGTTAACATTCCGCGTCTGATTGTATTAACAACGAGCGTATTTGATTCTTTTATGGAGTTGAATAATCTTTTTGAAACAGCGTACTCTGATGAGAAAGATAATATCATCGCGCATAAATTCCTGAATGCGTCACTGCCTGCGGAACTCGTGGGCGACCTGCGCGCGCTTATAGAAAAAATTCATTCACCTCTTGCCGTCCGCTCGTCGAGCCTTCTGGAAGATGCAATGTACGAACCGTTCGCCGGTATATACGGCACTAAGATGATACCAAACAATCAGCCTGACGCCGACTCAAGATACCGCAAGCTTACCGAGGCAATAAAATTTGTTTTTGCATCAACTTTTTTCAAAGAAGCAAAGGATTATATCAGGGCTACGAGCAATAAAGTGGAAGATGAAAAGATGGCTGTAATTATTCAGGAAATTGTCGGGATTCGTTATAATGATTACTTTTATCCGGGTATATCCGGCGTTGCACGCTCGTATAATTTTTATCCTTCCGGCAGGGCAAAACCGGAAGACGGAGTGGTTGACCTCGCTCTCGGTCTCGGTAAAACAGTCGTTGACGGCGAGCATGTGTGGACATATTCACCCGCCTTTCCGAATCTGAAACCTCCGTACGGGTCAGTTAATGAGATGATGAAAAGTACACAGAACGAATTCTGGGCTGTTAATATGGGGAAACCGCCCGCATACAACCCTATGAAAGAAACCGAATACCTGATTAAAAAAGGCATATCGGATGCCGAAGCCGACGGGACATTGAATCAGATAGTTTCAACTTACGATGCCGTATCCGACAGAATGACAGTAGGAACCGGATGTGTCGGACCGAGAGTAATTAATTTTGCGCCCGTTCTGGAATATAACACTGTCCCGTTAAATAATGTCATAAAAAAAATTCTCGCCGTTTGCGAAGAAACCGAAGGTACGGCTGTCGAAATTGAATTTGCCTTGACGCTCGATAACTCCCTCGGAACTCCCGCAAGATTCGGATTCCTGCAGGTAAGACCGATGGTGGTTTCCGATGAAGTTGTCGAAGTAACTGACGCGGAAATGGAAAGCGATAAAGCGCTTATATCCTCGGGATATGTGCTGGGTAACGGTTTCTTAAATACTATTAATGACATAGTTTACGTTAAGCCGGATTCGTTCGAAGCAAAGCATTCACCAGTAATAGCCGCAGAACTTGAAAGTATAAACAAAATAATGACAGGCGAAGGGAAGAAATATATGCTCATCGGATTCGGGAGATGGGGAAGCTCCGACCCATGGCTTGGAATACCGGTTAACTGGGGACAAATCTCCGGCGCAAAAGTGATTGTGGAATCAATGCTTGCTAATATGAATGTGGAATTAAGTCAGGGCTCGCACTTTTTCCATAATATTAGCAGTTTTCAGGTATCTTATTTCTCTATGCCGCTCCGCTCCGGCTCTAAAGGAGG